>JABMNR010000176.1 GCA_013203465.1 Alphaproteobacteria bacterium | reverse complement strand
GCCTCGTACTTCCGGCCGACCATGAAGCCGGTGATGTTCTGCAGGAACAACAGCGGAATGCCGCGCTGGGCGCATAATTCAATGAAATGCGCGCCCTTCTGCGCCGATTCCGAGAACAGGATGCCGTTGTTGGCGACGATCCCGATCGGATAGCCGTGAACGCGCGCGAAGCCGGTCACCAGCGAGGCGCCATAGAGCGGCTTGAACTCGTCCAGCTCCGAGCCGTCGACCAACCGGGCGATGATCTCGCGACTCTCGATCGGCTTGCGCAGATCGTCCGGCATCAGACCATACAGCTCCGCCGGGTCGTATTTCGGCGGCACCGGATCACACAGCTCGACGTTGGGCGTTTTTGGCCGGTTCAGGTTGCCCATGATGGATCGGGCGATCGCCAGCGCGTGGGTATCGGACGACGCCATGTGGTCGGTCACCCCGGAGATGCGCGAGTGCACCTCCGCGCCGCCGAGGTCCTCCGCCGACACCACCTCGCCCGTGGCGGCCTTCACCAGCGGCGGGCCGCCGAGGAAGATCGTGCCCTGGCCCTTGACGATGATGCTCTCGTCGGCCATGGCCGGAACGTAGGCCCCGCCCGCCGTACAGCTGCCCATCACCACCGCGATCTGCGGGATGCGCGCGGCCGACATGGTGGCCTGATTGTAGAAGATGCGCCCGAAGTGATCGCGGTCGGGGAACACCTCGTCCTGGTTCGGCAGGTTGGCGCCGCCGGAATCCACCAGATAGACGCAGGGCAGGTTGTTCTCGGCGGCGATCTCCTGGGCCCGCAGGTGCTTTTTCACGGTGATCGGGAAATAGGTTCCGCCCTTCACCGTGGCGTCGTTGCACACCACCACGCATTCCCGGCCGGAAATCCGGCCGATGCCGGTGACGATCCCGGCCGAGGGGACGGCGTCGTCATAGAGGCCGTGGGCGGCGAGCTGGCTGAACTCCAGGAACGGCGCGCCTGGGTCGAGCAGCGTGCGCACCCGGTCGCGCGGCAACAGCTTGCCCCTGGACAGGTGCCGTGCCCGCGCCCGCTCGCCGCCGCCTTCCTTGACCGCGTGGACCTTGGCGCGCAAATCGTCGACCAGGGCGCGGGTGCGGTCGGCGTTGGCCTTGAACGCATCGGACCGGGTATCCAGCCGGGACTCGAGGACGGCCATGCCGTGCTACCAACCACCGGTGGCGAGCCAACGCTCCACATGATCGAGCCGGTCGGCGCCCCAAAACGGCTCGCCATCGACCACGAAGAAGGGTGAGCCGCAGACCCCCGCCTGCAACGCCGCTTCGACCTCGAACTTCAGGCGCTCCTTGACCGCCGGATCGCCCAGGGCCGCCGTCAAGGCATCCGCGTCGACGCCATGCTCGGCCGCGATGCGCACCACCACCTCGGCGTCGCGGATGTCGCCGCCCTTGCCGAACGCCTCGTCGTACAACGCGCGGGCCACGGTCGCCGCTAAGTCGGCGTCCTGATCCTTGATCCAATAGACCGCCCGGGCCGCCGGGATCGACGGAAACGGCATGACCTCGGGGAAGGCCAGCGGCACCCCCAGGAAGCGGGCCGTGCGCTCCATATCGCGGTGGGCGTAGGCGCCCTTGAGCGGAATGTCGAGCAACGGCTGCGCCCCGGTGCTCTTGAAAATCACGCCCAGCAGCACCGGCTTCCAATCGACCGTGCGCCCATACAGCCGAGCGATATCGTCGATCTTGTGCGCCGCCAGATAGCCGTAGGGTGAAGAGAAGTCGAAATAGAACTCGATGGGTGCCCTCGTCTCTGAACTCGGCGCGGTGTCACTGCTCTCAGCCATGGCTCGTCCTTCCTCGCGGCCGCCCTTACCAGGGCAGCGGCGTGCCGTCGAAATTCTTGAAGCTGCCGTTGTCGTCCGGACCCAGGGTGGCGATCACCTTGCGCATGCCCTCGGCACTCTGCGGCGCGGTGACCGGCGCGGTCGGCCCGCCCATGTCGGTGCGGACATGGCCCGGATGGAACATCACGGTGATAATTCCTCGGTCCTTCAACTCGATGCCGAGGCACGATACCGCCATGTTCAGCGCCGTCTTGGAGGTGCGGTAGGTGATGCTGCCGCCGGTATTCTCGGCGATCGAGCCCATCTTGGAGCTGGTGAACGCCATGATCTTGCGGCTGGACGCCAGCACGTTCTCGCGAAACGCCCAGGCCACCCGGATCGGGCCGAACACGTTGGTGTCCATGGTCGCCGCCCAATCGCCATAGTCGATGTCACCGATCGACGGCCCCTTCTTGACATTGATCCCGGCGTTGTTGAACAGCACATCGACCGCCTGCCCCTTCAAGGTGGTGGCCAGCGCCTCGACCGAGGCCGCGTCGTCGACATTGAGGGCGTAGACATCGACGTCCCCCTCGACCGCCGTTAGCTCGGACGCCGCGCCGGGATCGCGGCAGGTGGCGAGAACCCGCCAGCCTTTAGCCGAGTATTGCCGGGCGAGTTCCAGGCCGATGCCGCGATTGGCGCCGGTGATCAGGACGGTGGGCATGGGTTTTCTCCGGTAGGTGTTGTTGCCGATGAACGGACGATAGCAACCATAAGGCCGGGCGAGCGAGTCCGCTCATGCGACAGCGGTCAGCGGCGGCCGGCTTCTTCCGGCGCGATCCTGGCCGTCACCTCGACCTCGACCCGCATGCGCGGCTCGACCAGCTGCGCCAGCACCGTGGTATTGGCCGGCCGCGCCGCGTCGCAGTGCTTCTTGATGATCGGCTTGATGCGCTCGAATTCCTCCTGGCTCGCCACGAACACCCGTACCCGGATCATGTGGTTCAACGACGTGCCGGCATGGGCCAGCGCCCGGCGGATGTTCTCGAAACAGTTCTCGCACTGGCTCTCCACATCCTCGGGAAACGTCAAGGTGTCCGGATCGAACCCGGTGGTGCCGGAGACGAAGACATACGGCGGGTCGATCACCGCCCGGGCGTAACCCGCCATCGCCTCGAACGGCGCGCCGGAATAGTAGCGTTGGCCGATCATGCCGCGTCTCCCTGGCCCCGTGGCCGTACGAACACGCTACGTGCCGCCTCGCACAGCGCGCGGGCGTGGCAGCCCTCGATGTGGTCGTTCACCAGCCCCTCCGACTGCATGAAGGCGTACATCGTGGTCGGCCCGACGAAGCTCCAGCCGCGCTTCTTCAGCGCCTTCGACAGCGCGGTCGAGGCCGGGGTCTTGGCGAGACCCATCAAGCTCTCGCGATCGAGCCGGTCCGGCCGCTCCTCGGCTCCGGGCTCGAAGCGCCAGATGAAGGCAGCGAGCGAGCCCGCCTCCTCGACCAGCTCGATCGCCCGCTTGGCGTTGTTGATGGTGCTTTCGATCTTGCCGCGATGGCGCACGATACCGGCCTCCTGGAGCAGCCGCTCGACCTCCGGCGCGCCGAACCTGGCGACCGCGCGGAAATCGAACCCGGCGAAGGCGTTTCGGAAATTCTCCCGCTTGCGCAGGATGGTCAGCCACGACAGCCCGGCCTGGAATCCCTCCAGGCAGATCTTCTCGAACAGATGCGCGTCATCGTCCGACGGCCGGCCCCACTCGTCGTCGTGGTAGGCGACGTAATCCGCCTGCTCGCCCGGCCAGAAGCAGCGGGCCAGACCGTCTTTGGTGTTTATCAGCCCTTCATCCATGTTCACGCCGTCTCCTTGAACAGCTCGCGGCCGATCAGCATGCGGCGCACCTCGCTGGTGCCGGCGCCGATTTCATACAGTTTGGCGTCGCGCAGCAAGCGGCCGGTCGGGTAGTCGTTGATGTAGCCGTTGCCGCCCAGGCACTGGATCGCCTCAAGCGCCATCCAGGTCGCCTTCTCGGCGGCGAAGAGGATGGCGCCGGCGGCGTCCTTGCGGGTGACCTCGCCCCGGTCGCAGGCCTTGGCCACCGCGTACACATAGGCCTTGGCGGCGTTCATGGTGACATACATGTCGGCCAGTTTGCCCTGCATGATCTGGAATTCGCCGATCGCCTGGCCGAACTGCTTGCGCTCATGCACGTAGGGGATGACCACATCCATCGCCGCCTGCATCAGCCCGGTCGGCCCCGCCGCCAGCACCGTGCGCTCGTAGTCGAGCCCGCTCATCAGCACCCGCACCCCGGCGTTGAGCGCGCCGAGCACGTTCTCCTCCGGCACCTCGACATCCTGGAACACCAGCTCGCCGGTGTCGGAGCCGCGCATGCCCAGCTTGTCCAGCTTCTGGGCGACCGAGAAGCCTTTCATCCCCTTCTCGATCAGAAAGGCGGTGATGCCGTGCTGATGCCTGTCGGGATCGGTCTTGGCGTAGACCACGACCACATCGGCGGTCGGCCCGTTGGTGATCCACATCTTCGTGCCGTTGACGATCCAGCGATCACCCTGCTTTACGGCATTGGTCTTCATCGAGACCACGTCGGAGCCGGCGCCCGGCTCGCTCATCGCCAGGGCGCCGACGAACTCACCCGAAACCAGCTTGGGCAGGAAGCGCCGCCGCTGTTCCTCGTTACCGTTCAGGCGGATCTGATTGACGCAGAGATTGGAATGGGCGCCGTAGCTGAGCCCGACCGCGCCGGAGGCCCGGCTGATCTCCTCCATCGCGACGCAATGCTCCAGATAGCCCATGCCGGCGCCGCCGTACTCCTCCCCGACCGTGACGCCGAGCACGCCCAGGGCGCCGAGCTTGCGCCACAGATCATGCGGGAAGGTGTTATCCCGGTCGATATCGGCGGCGCGCGGCGCGATCTGGTCGGCGGCGAAGCTGCGCACGCTGTCGCGCAGCATGTCGGCGGTCTCGCCCAGGTCGAAATTCAAGCTCGGGAAATCGTTGGGAATCATTGGCTTCCGTCCATCGGTTTGGGCCGGTGCGGTGCGTCCGCCATACCCGCCATAAGCATGAGCGTGACCAGCGCCGTCGCCACCAGTTTCTCGACGCCGCCGGCCTCCACCGCCACGTCGGCTCGCGCCACCACCAGACTACGGCCGGCCCGGATTACCCGGCCACGGGCGATCAGTGTCTCGCCCGTCGCCGGCGCCAGCAGGTTCACCTTGTACTCGACCGTCAGGATCGAGCTGTCGGCCGGCGCCAGGGTGAAGCCCGCATAGCCGCCGGCGTTGTCCGCCAAGGTGCCGACGACACCGCCATGAAAGAATCCGTGCTGCTGGCCCAGCTCGGCGCGGTACGGCAGTCGGATATCGACCGCCCCTGGCACGATGGTAACCAGATCGGCACCAAGAAATTCCATGAAGGCCTGCCGGTGGAAACTGTCGCGCACCCGGGCGGCGAAACGTGGGTTCGGCGTCTCGAACCGAACCATCTTTTCTTTGACGTTAACGTCACTCATGCCGCGTTCTCTTCCGACAACCGGTCCAGACAGCTTGCTTCCAGCCGGTCGAGCTCGCCCTCGATTGCCTCGATGTCGCGGCGCTGAACCTCCAACTGGGCGCGGCGTTCCCTTATCTTGCGCAACAGATGAACGAGCTGCGCGCGTTCGTCGCCCGTGGTGTCGTACAATCCCAGAATCTCGCGAATTTCAACGATCGAAAAGCCCAACCGCCGGCCCCGCTGGATCAACCGGAGGCGGGTCCGTTCCCGGGCGCCGAAAACCCGGGTCCGGCCGCGGCGTGACGGCGTGATCAGGCCTTCCTGCTCGTAATAGCGGATCGCCCGGCTGGTGAGGTCGAATTCACGGCAGAGCTGGGTCATGGAGTACGTCGCGCTCATCGCCGGAATGTTATTCATATCTAACGTACACGTCAATATTCGATGCAATGACTCAGAGCAGGATCAGCGTCGCCAACCCCAGGAACGTGAAGAATCCGACCACATCCGTCACCGTGGTCAGGAACACCCCCGACGCCACCGCCGGGTCGATGTTGAAGCGATCCAGGCCGAGCGGGATCAGCGTGCCCACCAACCCGGCAACCACCAGGTTGATCACCATGGCGAGCGCGATGATCCAGGCGATGTGCAGATCGCCGAACCACACCATCGAGGTCGCGGCCACCAGCGCCGCGAAGGCAAGACCGTTGAGCGAGCCGACAAGGGTTTCCTTGGCCACGAATTTCGCGGCATTCCGCGCCGTTAGATCGCGCGTGGCCAGTGCCCGCACCGCGACGGTCAGGGTCTGGGTTCCGGCGTTCCCGCCCATCGACGCCACCAGCGGCATCAAAACAGCGAGGGCCACCACCTTCTCGATGGTGGCGTCGAACGCTCCGATCACCATGGACGCGGCGATCGCCGTGGCGAGGTTCACGACCAGCCAGGGAAACCGTGCCTTGGCGGTGTCCCAGGACGATCCGTACAAATCAATCTCACCGACGCCGCCGAGGCGCATGATGTCTTCTTCCGCCTCCTCGTGGATCACGTCGACCACGTCATCCACGGTGATCACGCCAAGCAATCGGTCGTCCTCGCTCACCACCGGGGCGGCGACCAGACCGTACTGGCGGAACAGCAACGCCACCTCTTCCTGGTCCATGGCCGCCGGGATCTTACGGAAGTCGCGGTGCATGATGTCGGATACCCGCATCGGTCGCTTCGAGCGCAACAGCCGCGACAACGCCAACTCGCCGACCGGACGATGCGCCGGGTCGACCACGAAGATGTCGTAGAAATCATCCGGGAGATCATTGAACGTGCGCAGAAAATCGATGGTCTGGCCGACCGTCCAATGGGTCGGCACCACCACCATCTCACGCTGCATCAACCGGCCGGCGGAGTCCTCTGGAAAGGTCAAACCCTCTTCCAGCATCACCCGATCCTTGGCCGGCAACGCCTTGAGGATGCGGGCCTGCTCCTCCTCGTCCAACTCGCCAATCAGCTCGATCGCGTCGTCGGAATCCATCTCCGGCAGGAAGCTGGTGATCTGCTCCTCACCAAGCAGATCCACCACTTCCTCGCGCACGGTCTCATCAAGATAGGACAGTATCTCCGGATTGAACGCCGCGCCCAAGGCGGCGAACAGGCTGGAGCGCTGACCGGCGTCCAGGCGTTCGATCAGGTCGGCCTGGTCGGCCGGATGCAGCGGACGCAACAATCGGGGGATGACGGCCGCGCGCTCCTGCGCCAGGGCGCGGACCACGGCCGCTTCCACCCGTGGGGTCAGCCCGTAGAGCGGTTCTTCCTCGGCGGCCTTGCCCCGCGTCTCCGCGATTTCCGCTTCCAGCTCGCGGATCTTCGCCTTGAGCTTCTTGCGGCGCTCCTTGGGCTTGCGGTCCGTGCCGTCGGCATTCGGGGGGCGCCGATCAATCGGGTCGTCAGCGCTCATGGCGATGTCCGGTCAGGCGTTGAACAGATCAAGATATAGGCGCTTGACGGGCGCTCGCGTAGCCCTGGGCATCGACCACCGCCACGGCGGTCATGTTAATGATGCCGCGCGCGGTGACCGATTGGGTGAGGATGTGCATCGGCAGGGCGGCGCCAACCAACATTGGGCCGACCGACAACCCCTGCCCCGCCGTCTTCAACAGATTGAATGCCGCATTGGCGGCGTCCAGGGTCGGCATGACCAGAAGATTGGCGGCTCCGGTCAGCCGGGAATTCGGAAACGTCCGCTCCCGCACCGCCTCGGACAACGCGCTGTCGGCGTGCATCTCGCCTTCGACCTCCAGCTCCGGCCACCGTTCGCTCAGCCGGCGCACCGCCTCGCGCATCTTGACCGCCGACGGCTCGTTCGAGGTGCCGAAATGCGAGTGCGAGACGAACGCCACCTTGGGCTCCAGACCGAAGGCCCGGACTTCGACCGCCGCCAACTCGACCATCTCGACCAACTCCTCGACGGTCGGATCGGGCGTGACGTGGGTATCGACCATGAAGAACGAGCCCTGCGGCAGGATCAACAGGCTGACCGCCGACATATCCTCCACCCCCTCGCGGGTGCCGATGATGTCGCGCACGTGGCGCAGATGATCCCAATAGCGGCCGACGGTGCCGCAAACCGCCGCGTCGGCGTCGCCTTGGGTCAGCATCAGGGCGGCGATCACCGTGTCGTTGGTGCGCACCACCTCGCGCGCCCGGTCGGCGGACACACCGCGCCGCTCCATCCGCGTGTGATAGGCCCGCCAGTAATCCTGGTAGCGGGCGTCGTTGGTCGGATCGACAAGCTCCACGTCACGGCCGAGTTTCATGCGCAGACCGTAGCGTTTGATCCGCTCCTCGATCACCTCGGGCCGGCCGATCAGGATCGGCTGCGCCAGTTTCTCGTCCAGCACGCTCTGAACCGCGCGCAGCACCCGTTCCTGCTCGCCCTCGGCGAAGACGACGCGCTTGGGCTCGCTCCGGGCCTTCTCGAAGATCGGCCGCATGATCTGGCCGGAGCGGTAGACGAACTGCGACAAGGTCTGGCGGTAGGCCGCGAAATCCTCGATCGGCCGGGCCGCGACACCGGATGCCATGGCCGCCGCCGCCACCCGGGGGGCGATCTCCATGATCAGGCGGGGATCGAACGGCTTGGGGATCAGGTATTCGGGCCCGAACGACAGCTCCTCGCCGCCATAGGCGCTGGCGACGATGTCGGATGATTCCTGCATCGCCAGATCGGCGATCGCGGTCACGGCGGCGACTTTCATTTCCTCGTTGATCGTCGAGGCACCGACGTCGAGCGCGCCCCGGAAGATGAACGGAAAGCACAGCACGTTGTTGACCTGGTTGGGGTAGTCCGAGCGGCCGGTGGCGATGATCGCGTCGGGCCGCGCCGCCTTCGCCAGCTCGGGCATGATCTCGGGCGTCGGGTTGGCCAGCGCCAGGATTACCGGCTTGTCCGCCATGGTCTTGACCATCGCCGGCGTCAGCACACCCGGCGCCGACAACCCCAGGAACACATCGACACCGGCGATCGCGTCGGCCAGCGTGCGGTGCTTGCTCTCGACGGCATAGTAGTCAATCACCGGGTTCATCTGCTCCCGGCCGCGCCAGACGACCCCGTCGATGTCGGTCAGGATCACGTTTTCCTTGCGCAACCCCATGGCCACCAGAAGGTTGACGCAGGCCATGGCGGCGGCCCCGGCCCCCGAGGTGACGAGCCGGATATCCTCGAATTTCTTGTCCACCAGACGCAGCGCGTTGAAGATCGCGGCCCCGACGATGATCGCCGTGCCGTGCTGATCGTCGTGGAACACCGGAATGTTCATGCGCTCGCGCAGGCGCCGCTCGATCTCGAAACACTCCGGCGCCTTGATGTCCTCCAGGTTGATGCCGCCGAAGGTCGGCTCCAGCGCGGCCACGATATCGACGAACTTGTCGATGTCGTTTTCCGCGACCTCCAGGTCGAACACATCGATGTCGGCGAACTTCTTGAACAGCGCCGCCTTGCCCTCCATCACCGGTTTCGACGCCAGCGGGCCGATGTTGCCCAGACCCAGCACGGCGGTGCCGTTGGTGATGACCGCGACCAGATTCTGCCGGCTGGTCAGCCGCGCCGCCATCGACGGATCCTCGGCGATCGCGGTGCAGGCGAAGGCGACGCCCGGGGAATAGGCCAGCGCCAGATCCCGCTGCGTCGCCATCGGCTTCGTGGGGATGACGGCCAGTTTTCCGGGCGACGGGTTCTCGTGATAATACAGCGCCGCGTCCTTCAGATCGTCCGCCATTCGGTGTCTCCCTTACGCCGGCGTTGGGCCGGTCGTTCATGCCCGCCGGACCTTACACAAGCCCCGCGCCGGCCCCAAGCGGACAAACCATTCCGGCCGGGCCGATCCGCTTGCGCCATCGCGTCATCGTGCTGGGGTCTATTGGCGCTCGTGCTGGAAGAACTCGACGCCGCGGAAGAACGGCCGCTACAGGTTCTCCACCCAGCGCGCCACAACCCCCTCATCCGACAGCGCGTGGACATGCTTGAGATAGTGCAAACCCACCATCGGCCGGGTCGGCTTCGCCGGACGACCGGATCAGCGGCTGGCTCGGGTTGATGATCGTTTCCAGGCGTTCCCGGAACAGGTCGGCCTTACCAGAGAACGGGTGTGACGGTCGCATCGGAAATACCCCGGAAAACGCACCATAAACGGCGGTCGTGTCCCTTGGCGTGGTGTAGCTGACGGCTGATGGCCGCGCTCTCCGGCAAGGCCGGGATGATCAGCGCGCCACGGCGGGCAGGCTGATGAGGGGATCGTCGCTGATCCGGCCGATGGTTTCCAGCGTCATG
>JABMNR010000175.1 GCA_013203465.1 Alphaproteobacteria bacterium | reverse complement strand
TTCCACGCTGCCAGAACCCAGTCGACGTGCGCACCCAACGCCGATTTCGTGCGCCCTGTAAGCCAGAACCTGATCTTGCTCTCCGTCAGTCCCGGTGGAACGCCGCTCGCATCGCGCAAGAGCCGGTCGGGCGATATGTCCGTTCGCTGGCAAAGGGCGCGAAGTTCGTTCCGCAATGCCTCGGTGATGATCGTCCTATCAAGCTCCGGCAAGTTCTGCGGTTTGTTGAGTACCGAGTCCCATGCTTCACGGACCCAATCGAGATGAGCCTGTTGCGCGGTGCGGATGCTCCCGTTGATCCACGACGAAACCATCTGCGGGCTGAGCCCGTCCGGCTTGTTCGGGGAATGACGTAACAACTCGGTTTGCCCAATCCCTGTTTTTTGGCGCAACACTTTTAGGCTGCTCTGCATCTCGGTATCGATCCGTACCCGCCGACGCGGAGATGTGGCGAACGCTTCGCAGCGGCTCAGCACCCAATTCAGGTAATCCTCGCGCACCCGAACGGGACGCCGGGATATCCAATACCGGACAATGTTTTGACTCAGCCCTTCCGGCGCGTCGTCCGTTCCGTCGAAGATGGCGCGAGGCAGCAACCCGTCCTCGCACCGGCGGTGTAGCGCGTCGCGCTGCTCCGCGCTCAGAGGAATCAAACGTGGCTCGCATTCAAGGATGCGAGACCAGATCGTCTTCACAAAAGACAGATGCTCCGCGCTGATCGTCTTCGTGTTGCCGCCGAGCCACTGCGCAATGATCGTCGCGCTTAGGTCCGGCGGCGGCGTGAATCGGTACTGAGTAGCCCATGCGAGCATGGCGCGGGGGCCTTTACCGCTCTCGTCTCGCAGAGCGCGTAGCTCGGTGACGATGCGCTCGCTCAGGACGAGACGTTTAGAATGTGGCGCAAGGACCGCATCACGAAGGCTCTTCGGGGTGATCTCCCCGGCAGACGGCAGACTTTTCCAGCAGTGCAGAGCCCAGTCGAGATGCGCTTTGCGCGCGGATTTTTGCGCGCCGGACATCCAGTGTCTGATGGTTGCGGGGGTCAGCCGGTGTGGCGGGGCTTTATCGCACTTCAGCAGTTCCGTCGGATAAACGGCGGTCCGCTCCTGTTCGGCGGTCAACTTGGCGCGGAGACCCTCCGTAATGGGAACGAGATAGTCTCCTTCACGCCAGATTTTCCGCCACCGCGCCAGCACGAAATCCAGTTGTGCCGCCGGGGCTTCGCGCACTGTCCCCGCGATCCAGCACCTTACCGTTCTTGCGTCGAGTCCCGGTGGCCTTTCTCCGGGTTTGGCCCAGAGAACGGCCGCTTCGCCGAGCCCCGTTCTTTTCTTCAGAAATCGCATCTCTTTCAATAGATTAGCATCGATATGCCGCATTCTGCTCATATCAAATATTAACACATCGTTAAATATTATACATCATTTTAGATAGATTTTATAGTTTCCATATTATTTGTTAACTTTTCTACTCTATAGTTAATCCGAAGAGGTCAAATAATTAATAGAGAACCGTCTTTTTACGTTTACGAGAGTTTTTAAAATACTTGGGGCAATAATGGGAATTACAACGGGTGAAAATCAAGAGAATAGTGAGTCAGGCGGCCCACGGCAAAGCCTGACAGACATATTCGCGAACCGCGTGGATGCGGAAGCCGCAAACGCCGCGCGGGCACGGGCGGCGGAAGTTCGCCGTGAACAACGTGCCGATGAGGTTGGCTGGAAGGCCGAGGCCGGGGGAGCGGGAACCGGAGACCGCAAGATCGAGACGCTTCAGGATCTGCGCGACCTCGCGGCAACCCTCGAAGGAATGAATACCGACGAAGAGCGGCTAAACGCGCTGGCGGGCATTGTCTCCGGACGCATGATCACAAACTATTTCGCCTTCCTCGATAAACGCCGGACTGAGGCACAATCCGAGAACCGCAAGGCCAACCGCGAAGCGCATTATATGGCGCTGCTCTACGCGCAGTTGGATGCGATAAACATGAAGATCGACGGTCTGGAAGACGCGAGGAATTACCTATTAGCTACTGGCGATGTCGATGGGACTATGCAGAAGCCATACATTCAAGAAGCGATCAAGGCATGGGAGAAGAAACACGGACGACAGTTTGATCCAAACGATCCAGATGCATCGGATACACTGGTTACTATTATAGATGACTATTTGGAAGTTCAGCATAGCAACAAGGATGAATTAAAAAAACAGCTTTCAGAGTCTAGGGATTTGAAGACAAAAATCACTGAGACCGACAGCATTGAAGAAAGATCCAGAATTGTTCAGAGCGCACGTTCCGAACTGGTTGAAAACATTGCAGGAGATAAAGAAGCATCAATTGAAGATCAAACGTCGATTGACGTCGCAAAAGGATACGGCGACCACGTAGAATTCCTAAAAAATTTGCGGGAAGGAAAATCGGTAGGGCCACAATCGTCCGATGCGACTCCTGCTTTTATGGATGTTCCGGGGCGGGTTTCAGTAGCCAGCAACGTCGGTACACCCCCGCCATTTATGCAAGAATCTTACAAAGAGGAGTACAATAAAGCAGCTAACCCAGAGCAATCTGACGCTCCGAAGCTTGAGATTGTATATGCACCAGTTCCAGATTTTATGAGAAATATGTCCTAAGAAACACCGGGTCTAGCGTCATTTTCTAATTCCGCCAGATTCCCACTTCCACGCTGAAAGCCTTGACTGAGAGCCTGTTTCATACCGTCTATATCTCCGCCGACCTGTATCGATGTAATTACCTGACCGTTGGTCAAGAGTCTCAAGTCGGAAATCGGCCCACTTCTCTCAGAATGGAGAAAGTATACTTCAAATGGTGTCGTCTGCTCGATCTCCTGTGCCAGTGTATACGCAGCTCGCAAGACATCCCCATTTACGCCTTTAACCAACAGGGTAAACCGCCCTTTGGAAGCACTGGCGGCAGCGTAGTTTACGAAATCGTCGGTCTTGTCGGGTGCAAATTTGTAATATTCGACTTGTCCATCACCAGCTACCGCTGTACCAGCGACACCACCGAGTGTAGCGGCAGCAAGCATCGTCGCCCCGACAATCCTTCCGGTAACCGACTCCCTAAATTTTCTGAGGACCCCTATCATCTTCTGTATTCTCAAAATATAATTACAAATACCGACTCTAAATAGGTCTTTTATACGCCAATACCTAACGAAAGTCAAAAAATGTTCACTAATACTTTTGTATAGGAAAACGAACAGCAAAGATTTCGGGAGATATGTGGTGTGTCGTATATTGGAAGTGCTTTGATTCCGGCTCGATTCTTGTTGTAACATAACCGATCAATTTTGTCGGAAGGAGAGTTTATTATGATATTGGGAATTTTCAATTTGCAAAAAGGCGGAAACCCGCCATATTCTGTGGCACAGGCACCGTTGCGCCTCACCGCCACGCCCGCCAGTGGGCGACGGACAGAAAGGATCGTTTCTGTCTCGGGGGCCATGCCCCGGAAAGGTGGTGTCTCATGAGATTCTGGCCGCAGATCGAATGTCCGGGCCGCAAGCTCGGATATGCCCGTGTTTCCACGAAAGACCAAAAACTACGGATGCAGATCGACGCGCTGAAAGCCGTGGCGTGCGCGAGCATCTTCCGCGATCACGGCGTCTCGGGCGCGAAGGGCTCACGGCCTGGTCTCGATGGCTTGCTACGGGAGTTGCGCCCCGGCGACTCCGTGGTGGTGCTCAAACTGGACAGGCTGGGCCGCTCCGTCCAGCACCTCGCCGACCTTCTGGTCCGGTTTCAGGCCGAGGGCGTACATTTTGTCTCCCTGTCCGAGGGGATCAACACGACCACACCGGGCGGGAAGATGGTGTTCCACATTTTCAGCGCCATGGCGGAGTTCCAACGCGACATCATCGTCGAGAACACGAGCGCCGGGCTTGAGGCGGCGCGGCGACGGGGAAAGCGACTCGGAAGACGCCCCAAGCTCACCCCCGACGACGTGGCCGAGGCTCACCGCCAGGTGATGCAAGGGACCGCGAGCATCAAGGAAACGGCGGCGCTATTACGTGTCCACCCCCGCACTATCGAACGGGCGTTTGATCGGCACGATTTAGCTGCGTGAGCCATTGAGACGACGCATGTGAGCGTCCGCCTGACCCGAACGGGCTGGAGGGTTGAGAGCCAAGGGTGCACTGTTAGGAGACGGTTCGGCTGGTATTCTTGCGGCCTATATTCTTCCACTATACCATGTACCCACTTTGGATTGGGACGGTTGGGGACAGGGCAAATGAAGACATATTCTTCTACTCAGTACACTTTCGCTGCTATCGTTCTTTTTGCAATTTTTGCGGCATATGTCGCGCTTACCGCGAATATATTTGCAAATAGCTGTTCACCTTCGAGAGAAGGTTTTGTGGTGTTCCTGATACCTGCTGTAGTGGATGTGATCGCATTGTCTTTAATAAATTTTGTGATAATTCCCAAAATATTTCGCGATAACGTGAATTTCTTTGATAATTTTGTGCCGGGACCGATTAAAGTTCTAGCGGCAGTTATTGTGTTTGGCGGGATTGGATATCATATAAATTTATTCTCTAATTGCTAGCCGCACCCAAAAAGCCAGTACATCTCGATAGCATCAAGGCCAGCGCCGAAAGGCAGCGGGGCTGACGCTTGTAACCCGCCCTCGGATAAAATGCCGGACCCTGAAGCGCCCCGCGTGACCCGCCGATGCACCATCCCGATCTGTCCAAATCCCACTGCTCGACAATCCAATATGCAGATTTCCGCTACGCGCAAGCTGACCCTGACTGTCGTCAGGGCGCTTGCTCAGCCGCCTGTGGCGGCTGAGGCAGGGAGACGCTGCGCTCTCCCGTGCACCCTCACGCTGTTGTCGCTGACGCGCCAATCGGATCGTATCGCCGGTCCATCCCTCGAAACGGACGCCGCACGTTTCATCCCGATAAGCGCTCGCCGCCAGCTCGCGGCGTGGCGCGTCCGGGGCATCGAGCCCGCTCCCGCGCCAGTGAAGCATATCGCCGGTTCATAGCACCCGCCGCTCCGCAGAAGTCCAAGCGGACATATATCAAACTGTCGCACTTTCCGCTTTTTTGCGAATTTGCGAACCTTCACTATACTTTTCGGGAAAAGTATATGGAAATGCGGAAAATTCTTGAAAATTGCGAAGTTGTGCATCTATAATATACCATGTCTGCTAAGCATCCCATACCCTCGGGGCGGGCCAAACTCTCCGCCGTGCTCGGCGCCGCTGGCGACGTGATCACGATTGATGACGTTGAACAGGTGCTGGGCCAATCACGGACACAGGCCGCTAAGCTCCTTTCCCGGTGGGCAGCGCAGCGTTGGCTCAGGCGCGTAGGAACAGGTGCCTATGTGCCAGCGCAGCTTGACCTACTGGATGCAGACCAGGTTGTCTCCGATCCATGGGTCTTAGTCCCAGCTCTTTTCGATCCAGCGTATATCGCTGGCCGCACGGCGGCAGAGCATTGGGACCTCACCGAGCAGATATTCCGGGATATCGTGGTGTTTACCGGGCGTCCTGTCAGAACCAAGGCAGTTGAAGAGCAGGGAGCACGCTTCACGCTCGTTCACATCCGGGATGAACTGCTGTTTGGGACTAAGCCAGTGTGGCGCGGGCAGACGAAGATTGCGGTGTCGGACGTTCACCGGACCATTGTGGACATGCTAGTCGATCCGCCAATTGGCGGCGGCATTCAACACGTCGCCGACTGCTTTGCAGCCTATATAGCTCGGCCGGATTCCGACCCCAAAAAGCTGATCGACTACGCGGAGCGCATCGGTAATGGCGCAGTGTTCAAGCGCCTTGGATTCCTTGCGGAGCGATCACAGGTCAGCGCGGAACTCGTAGCTGCCTGCAAAGCCCGCCTCTCGAAGGGCAACGCCCTTCTCGATCCGACGCTCAAATGCCCTCGGCTTATTACCCGGTGGCGTCTGCGCGTGCCAGAGACATGGGCTCAGTCGGGAGGCAGCACATGATCCCCAAGCGCGAGCTTCTCGATATATCTGCTACCGTTGGGCTCAGCCCGAACGTCGTCGAAAAAGACTATGCACTTGGCTGGGCGTTGGCAGGAATTTACGCACATCAAGAACTTGCAGAACTTTGGGTTTTTAAGGGCGGCACCTGTCTGAAGAAATGCTTCTTTGAAACTTACCGATTTTCCGAGGATCTCGATTTTACCCTCAGAGACGAGGGGCACTTGAATCATGAGTTTTTGGCGCGGGTATTTCGAGAAATATCGGAGTGGATTTATGAACAATCGGGTCTGGAATTCCCCGCCGACTCTCAGTCATTCGATATTTATCAGAACCCTCGGGGCAAGCTCAGTTGCCAAGGGAAGCTGAGCTATCGCGGCCCTATATCTCCTCGGTCGGGTGGGTTGCCTCGCATCAAGCTCGATCTGACCGCAGACGAACACCTTGCTTTACCTCCGGTCCGTGTTCCCATCTTTCATCCATACACGGATGCGCCAGCAGAGGAAATTGAGGTCCTCGCCTACGCCTACGAAGAAGCCTTTGCTGAGAAGGTCCGGGCGCTTGCCGAGCGCACAAGGCCGAGGGACCTTTACGACGTCGTGAACCTGTTCCGCAATACGGAAGCAAGGCCGTCGTCGGCGGTTCTGTTGGACGTCCTCGCCCAGAAATGCGCATTCAAAGGCATACCGGTGCCTCGAGACGGAGACCTTGACCGCCATCTGAGCGACCTCGAAGGGGCATGGGGTTCAATGCTGGCCCATCAACTCCCCGCTTTGCCTCCCGTCGCCGCCTTCTGGGATGCTCTGCCAGAGTTCTTCAGTTGGCTCGCGGACGGACAAGCGTCTCGGATACCCGCCTCTTACGCACTGGCGCAAGGCGATACGATCATCCGTGAGCGGACGTTGCGGCTACCTCTCCACGGCTCCGTTCAGTCCTATCTCGAAATCATTCGATTTGCAGCTGCGAACAGGCTCTGCGCCGATCTCGACTACGCGGGGGAAACCCGAAGAATCGAGCCGTACTCCCTCCGGCGGACGCAAGAAGGCAATTTCATCTTGCACGCTTGGAACATTGACCGCGACGCCCATCGTAGCTACCGCGTTGACCGGATCGAGGGTGCCCGCACGACCAATCAGGTCTTCGTACCGAGGTATGAGGTCGAGCTTACTCCGACAGGTCCGGTCCCTGTGCAAGATACCCAAAGGTCAGGGCACTCCGGGTCGTCTACCCGACGAAACAGCCTGCCCTCTCTAACGCGGTCAAGGCCGCAGGCGCGCCCCCGGACGGTATCTTCCAGTTACGGACCGACGTATGTTTACCAATGCGGGGCCTGTGGAAAGAAATTTCGAAAAAAGACAGCCAGCGGCCAGCTTGGAAAACACAACACCCCTGCCGGATACTCGTGTTCAAGTCGGATAGGATATCTAATAGATACAAAATAATAACACGTAACACAGTGTCACAGAAAGATCCAAACAACTCCACTAGACCGCCAATAACTTTCCCTTTTAACATAACAGGCTCTCGTGCACTCGACGATACTGCCAAACCTTACCGACTCTTCATTTCTGAAAGCAATCCGAGCCACGCAATCGCGCTATTGATTGGCTTGTCCGAGTAGCGAACCGCTATTCCGCTTTAGCAAGTTTTGCTCGAAGCGCCTTCGACAACGACCTACAGTTTGCTGCTCGCTCACGTCCGATCAGTTCGACTACCCAGTCGACACAATGCGGCAACACGTTCATGCGGCCGATCTGCAGAGCGTCGTACACGGCCGCAACCATCGTCTCGTGGCCGAGGCTCGCATGAACCGTTTCATGCGCAAGGAGATCAACGCTGGTTACCGGCGTGACCTGCTGGTAGCGGTTGCGGCAAATGCTGTGCGCCTTCTTTTCATCGAAAACAGGAAGGCCCCCTGTCTCGATTGCATATCCGATTGTCGCCGCTTCACCGTCATCCAGCGTTGCAGGGCCATCACCGCAGACAAGCTCCTCAAACACACGCGCACCGACCAATCCGAGATCCACGATCCTCGTGGCCCCCGACGCCACCAAACGTGCCAGCAGTTCCGCATCCGTCCGGCCAACGCTGCGACCGACCTCAAGCTCGACGGCAACCTGCCTTGCAACGACGAACTCGCTTGGAAGAGCCGACAGAATCTCAGCCGCCAGCCTGGTTGCGTTGAGATTGATGATGACGCTTGCGTCGATCACCAAGCAACTCGAAGTCTCAAACGGGAAGCTTTGGCATTTCATCCGCCTCGCTCCCCTCAGTCTCGATGCTGTCCAGTAGCTCCCGCAACGTCAGACGATCCACTCCTAGCAAACGGGCAAGCTGACCTTCGCTCAGTAACTCCCTGCGCCGGACTTCCGCCGCCAGAAGATTTAAGCGGAATGACATTGGGTTAGCCCCATTCGTCACTGAAACACCGGCGTCAAAAAGATCACCGAGCACCTGTCTTGCTTGCAAATCGGTTATGCCGCCATTTGCTTGAAACCAGTCCCACGTTCCGGCTTTCGTCAGTCCCAACTCTTCGAGCCGCCGAACCATTGCCTCTCGCGACACACCGAAGCTGTACGCCATAACAACAATGTGCCGCCGCGTCAGCCGATCCGAACCCGCCGTGACTTCTCGAAACCGGGTCATCACAGCGCGCGCAGGCGTCAGAAAATTGCGTCCGAACGTGTCGGCGTATCGTTCTTCCCGTGAATTTCCGGGAACTCCGAAATGAAGAACCTCGGGCGTTCGCCTCGTCGATAGAAAGTGACCGAGTTCGTGGGCTGCGGTTTGATGTCGGCGCTCCGGCGGGTGATTCGCATTTAGGAGCATACACGCACCGATCTGCTCTTCATACGAGAACAGTCCGGATACGCTAGCGTCTAGCGGGCGAATATACACCCGCATGCCGATCTCCAGCTCCAGAAGAGTCAGTATCTCTCGCACGGGCGCACTGCCAAGCCCTAGCCAGTTGCGCAGCTCAGCGGCGTCACTTTCTGCCTGAGCGCGCACGTCACCCGGCAATAAGGGCCGTTCTGGTGGGTAATTTCGAAGGCGGGTGACACCGAGTATGTTCTCAAGCTCAATTTCAGCCTGTACGAGCCGGGTTAGCAGGTGCGCCGCCGCTTCGGTTGCCCGATCCGTACTAGTCACGAGCTTTCTGAAGCGCGGCACGATGTCGACATGCACTGCCTCGCGGCGAAGTAGCGCATTGACAGTCGTCCGATAAAGCTGTGCGAGCCCCTGAATCTCTTCAATACGCACCTTTCGCTGCCCCTTCTCAATAGCAACGATAGTCGTCCGCGCGGCACCAATGTGCGCTGCTGCTTCAACCTGAGTGATGTCGGCGGATTCGCGGGCCAGCCTGAGCCTTTCTCCAACTTCCTTGGGGTCTAGTTCACCGATACTCATCGCGTAACCCCGGCGGTCCATTGATGCACAAAGGACTGGCGACCCAGTGAAGCCAGAAATCTGTGCCACTCCGAATTGTGGGTGTCGATCAAGCGCCCGAGCTTCTCAACCGCTTGCTCCTTTGGAATCGACAAACACTCGGCGAGCCGCGATGCTTGTCTGTCCAGCACACCGGTTGCCAATGGCGACGAGCGCAATGCGGCGAGATGATCCATGTGCAAGGTCCCTGCAATGGCATATTCGCGCATTGCCTTCGTCACTTTGCTCAGAGGAAAGTCGCTTGCCATCCCATCTTCCAACCGCGATGCGCCGAGCCGTTCCCATACATAATTTTCCGGTGCTTCTTGCGAGCCAGCCGCATAGAGGCTGAGACGGCGGAGCATGCATGCTGCGCACACGCCGCATTGGCGCTTCCGGCCCGACACCGAAACGCGTCGGGAATCCTGCCAACAAGAATGCGTCTCCAAGAGTTCCGCGTCGCTGCCATACGCGGCTACATACGCTGCGACAGTCTCACCTTTGGTGTACCAAAGCCTTGGAAACGAGTACCGCACTTCATGCCCGAAAAGAGCATCTAGAAAGACCGACATCTTTTTGGTGAACAACGGGTGATTGCGATAGTCTTCGTAGGCTTGACCGACAGGTACCAACGTCGGCCCTAAAGCACCTTGTCCGCTCTCCGTCATGAACACGTCATGCGCGTTCGAGAGATACGCCGCAATTCCGCTTAGAAGCGTGAAGCGGAAGCCGCGCGAGCGGCCGCTCGTCTCAACGGCCTTTTTCGGGCTAAACCGGACACTATAAGGGACTTGGGTAAATGGCTTCTCGTCAGAGCGGCGTCTCCGCCGCGGTAAATCGCTCAGGCCGAGCCGCACCCTGGTAACTTGACGGGTACGATCCAGCTCCGCGAGCCCTGCGACGGCCCGCGAGTCCAGACCGTCGCTGTAGGGAAGTACGATCGACGACGCGTCGGGCATGAGCAGACTGCCTTGACGCGGCGCTTGCTCCGCCGACTTCCGGTCAATGAACTCAAAATGCCACCGGTCGCCCGTGAGGAAACTCAAGGCGTCGCGCAGGCTGTCGGATACGGCGGGGGAATTCCAATGCTCCCGATCATGGACCGGTAAGCGCAATACCATATTGCGCCCCCAAGCGGTTGCCGGTCTCGCCTTGGTATGATCACAGAATTGAACTGCGGCCCCGAGGAGGAATGCGTCATAAACCCTCTGAAAGTCCTCATCTTTCAAGCTTGCCGAGCAATATGAATGCAGCCCCTCTGCGTCAAATCGCAGGTTCGTTCCGATCTCGCAAGTGATCCAACCCTTCGCGGCCTTTCCGCCGGGCTCAAGAACATCGACTCGGTGATCGGGCATTTGCCTTAGCAATTGTCCGGATAACATTTTCATAGCTGTACTCCGTCATCAATATCGAATTTTAAAACGGGACGCTTCAAGGGGCGAACGCCCACAGGATTCGTCAGACCGTTGGCAATGGTGCTGTGGTCTATAAGTCTTGCGGCTGATTCGAGACGTTCACGGATTTTCGCTGCGCTTTGCATTCCTTTTTTTCGAAGATAGTGCTCCTCGGCCTGTCGGACGCCGCGTATGGTTCTGTCGATCAGTGCATCCCGAGCGGCCTCATGAAAGGCAGCGTCCCCGCTGAGTCCCCGGCGAACGGCGTCAACCGCGCACTCCACCAATATGCTTGCAAGGGGGTAGCCTTCAGCGGATTTCCGTGCGGCTTCCAGACGCTCCAGACGAGCGTCGCCGAAAATCGAGGTCTGGGGCTCATCAAGTGCGGAGCGAATCAGGCGGCAGACACCGTTGGACACTTCCGCTCGCCAATCCTGCTCCAGCCCCCGCGGTAACCGTTCGCTGATCTCATCAGGAGTGGATGCCTCGTTTTCTGCGCAGCGTGCAGCGCCCTTCCACCCACTACGCATGTTCAAACTACGCCATGGCCCGTCACTCATTGATTGAGCCCTCCTATGTCAGAAACAATCTCATATCTAGGTGACAATGTCAAATCGTATGGCGCGCCCTTCGGGCCGTGTGCTACTCGCGCCGGCTTCCGTCGCTCCCCGAGCCCCTACGGGTCTCGGCCATTCGGTAACGCCCCCTCGCGCATGAAGCGGCCAGCCTGCGGCTGACGTTCTTCCTTTTGAAGTGGGGGCTTGCAGCCCCATCGCCGTCAAGGCCAAGCCCTTCGGGCGCAAACCGAGGGACCGTGGCTCCTCCGGCTGCGCCTTTCGTGCGCCCGCACCATCCCTCGGTTTCCGGCCTTGACCGCTTCCCCCCGCTCATTGGCGCGGGCCTAGCCGGTTGCATGCGCAACCGCTAATCCAAAAGGAAACAGGCCCATGACCACCCTCTACGCACAACCCTACGACATCACCGCAACCGGCTTCTATTTCGAGACCGCGGAGCAGTACGCCGCCTTGGCCAAAAAGGCGCGGAACGACTACGGCCAGCCGGTGGAGGAACTCGAAATCCAGTTCATCGACGGCGAGGCCCTCGACGCCGAGCTTGCTCAGGCTTGGGGGCTGAACCAAGCCACGTTCGCTGCCTTCCTCGACGCCGCGGCCGACTGGGAAGACCACAGCAAGATCCGGCTCATCATCGCGATCCGCGAAGGCATCGGCTTCAACGCCCAGACCGATGACATCGACGCGCTGGAGGTGGACATCTACGGCGTGGAGACAATGCGCGAGCTGGCGGAACAGTTCGTTGATGACGGGTTGTTCGGCGACATCCCCGAGGCCCTGCGCGGGTACATCGACTACGAGGCCATCGCCCGCGACCTGGCCATGGACTACAGCGAAATCGCCATTGCCGGAGAGCGGCTGATTTACCGGTGCGGCTGAGGCCGCGCCGGTAAGCACGGAGGATTCAACCGAACGAACAGAAGTGAGGAATTTCATGACGCTAAGCGAAGCCGAATATCAGCGTATGTACGCGAGCCCGCCCCGAACCTTGCCGGGCCGGGTGAACCGCGCCGCGCTGCTGCTGCGGGGCGGGATGGGGCGCAGCCGCGCCTTTGACGACTGTTTCGAGATAGGCGACGGCAAGGACGTTCTGGCCCGGCTGCTCTACCGGGCGCACACGGAAAGCCCGGAGTTGCTGGCGATGATGAAGGATCAGGGCATCTGGTCGGAGGCTTTCGCCGCATGCCCCCCGCCGCCCGCGGCGCTGGCCTTGAGCCATGAGGACCGGAATTACGCGCTTTCCCGCGCGACCGCCGGACTGCCGTGCATGCTCGAAAGGCGCGGCGTATCGCCCGCCGAGGGCCTGACCGACACCCGGCTTGCCGAAGCCCTGTCTTCCGCCATGGGGGAGTATGGCGGCTGCGGCGGTCCGGACGAGCCGTCAATTGCGTGGTGCAAGGCGGGGCTTCGCATCTGGGCAAGCTGGGACGCGCCCAGCACCGTGCAAGACACGCCCGTCTTTCAGGGCGTGGCCACCGTGAAGGCGGCGCGGGAACACTGGAATATCCCCAATCCGGACGAGGTGCAGCTTTGCCTTTGGTAGGCTCCGCCCATATCATGGTTGAATGCCGCTTGACGCCGCGCCGCCCGCGCGTTTGCCGTTCCAGAACGTCATTAAACTGGCAAATTCATTCGCTTTTTAGTATAATAGAAGGATGAAGATGCCGACTCCATCAAAGAACCCCGTCTCGCGCACGCAGCGCCACCGCGACGCCATCAAGCTGCACGAGATCGAGGGCAACCCGTTCACGCTGGAAGACAACGCCGTGTTTGACATGTTTGAGCGCGAGGGCTGGACAGGCGAGCAGCGGCGCGGATACATCATCGGGGAAGCCCGCCGCCGCGCGGGCTTGGCCACCGCCGCGGAATGAACGGCGAAAGCCTCGACGAACAGCTCTACCTTTACCCCGGCACCAAGGTTCTGCGGAACAAGCTCGGCATTCAGGATGCCGACGCGCTGGACTACGCCGAACGGATGCTCGTGCGCGACCGCATGGCACAAGGTTGCCCCGGCGGCGACTTCGATCTTGGCCATTTGCAGGCCATCCATCGCCATCTGTTTCAGGACGTGTACGGCTGGGCCGGAGAGATTCGCCGTGTTCCCCTCTCCAAGGGCAAAAGCCGGTTTTTCCCGCCGGACCGGATCGGGCTGGCCATGCAGGACATCCACAGCCGAATCGTGAAGCAAGATCACCTGCGCGGCCTTCGCCCGAACCGCTTCGCGGAAGAAGCGGCAAGGATCATCGGCGACGTCAACGTCGTGCATCCTTTCCGAGAGGGCAACGGGCGCACGCAGGCCATCTATCTGCAACAGCTTGGCGAGAGAGCGCGGCACACGGTCGACCTGACGCGGCTTGAGCGCGAACGGTGGATTGAGGCTTCCATCCGCGCCAGCCGGGCCAATCCCGACTACGACGCGATGCGGGATTGCATTCGCGCAGCCATGCCAGGCCGAGATCGTGACCGCGGTATGGAACGTTAGTGGTGACGCTCAGGAAGAAGAGTTCGATCAGGTGGAAGCAAGTGGGCGCGTGCAATCCAGTAGGTGAGATTCATCTGTAGGGATCAACCTATTAGAATGGAATCTCGTCATCACCCGGCGATGAGGGCGGAGGTAGCCGATTGATCGGCCCTTCTATTTTCTTTCTATCGCTCCACGGCGGGAGCGCGTCTTTTAATTTTTGAGCCTTCTCAATCCATTCAAAAACGCGATCAATAATTTGCTCAAGAGGCTTGAAATTCTCTCCGATTGTCTTCCCAGTCTTTGAAACCTCAACCGCAAAGGCGAGGAATGATTCGGTTCTCGTGCGGTTTCTATCCAATTCTGCTGAAAAGGCATTCAATTTGTTAAACAAAGATTCTCTTTTTGCTTCTGGTAAAGCCAATTCACTTAGCTTCTCCCTGATTGCATTTATGAGGGCATGAACGGCCTGCCGCGCGGCTGCGTCTAGAACTACGATGGTCTGCGCGCCGGTTTTCACGCGGCGAGCGGCTTCCATGAGAATCTTTCGGCTAGCCATCTCGGCGTTTCGCCGGAAATCTTGGAAGAAGTTGCTGAATTCCTGATCGCCCGACGGTGGGGATCGATAAGCTGTCAGGATGCCGAGATCATGCACTTCGTCAAAGTCGACCAGTATATCTACATATTGGCGTTCATGAAACCAGCCACGATCATTGTCATTTTCCCACGCGTCAGTCAATTTGTTGTATTTTCGCATTTGCAATATGGCAAACGCCAACTCCGGGTCATCCGGAAGATCGAGGTATTCGTTCTCTTGGTGCTCGTCGTGGACCATTGGCGGTTCTATGCCTTGCGGTCGGATCGTTGACAGGCCGACATGCTAAGCGAGCTATCCACGGGTTCCAAGTACGACTCTGAAACCGCATTCCATCTGTCTGAGTCTACCCACTGGCCACCAGTTCGGCATGCGGCGTCACAGCTCCGGCCCGTCCCGGCTGTAACCCCGCCGCATATCACGGTAGGTACCGATATCCCGCTCAATGCGGCTGCGCTCGTGGGTAAACTCCCTTCGCAGTTGCATCCGGAACAGGTCGACATGGCGGCGCTGCTCAAGATGCCGCTCTACCAGTGAGTCACGCTCCTCCCGGTCGCGCCTGAGCGCGTCCAGTGCCTCGTCCTCGTTCAGGGTGCGGGTGCGCCTGCTGTGGCCGCGTAGGGCGTCCCAGAGGCCTTTGAGGCCGGTTCTGAAGCGTGACTGCCGGGTGCGGGCCTCCTCAGCCAGGCGTTCTTCCTGCCGTCGGTCGAGCGACTGCCGCTCAAGCCGCTGGCGGTGGACCAAATCAGCTTTGCGCCGCTCGAATTCTTCCGTCTTCCGGTCTTTGGATTCCTCGATCTCACCCTTGAGGCGGCCCAGCGTGGAGAGCATCAGGGCGGCGGTTTGCGCCTTCGCCTCGTCGACGCTGCGGAATGCGTCGGGGTTGTCACGCTCGCTGCCGATCCGCTCGCGCACGTCCTTGATCCGCAGGCCCAGCACCTTGGGCAATGAGTAGACCTCGCCGAACATGTCGACGCAGACGAGGTCCGCCCGATCGCCCTTGGCCAGCTTCATGCCGCGCTCTTCCAGCGCCGCTTCGAATGCGGGCTTGGAATCCGACACGGCCCAGGCCGTTTGAATGGCGCTCCGAGCCGTGCGCGGGTCGCGCCCGTGCTTCCTGGCCTGGTGGTACTCCTTGAGCGTGAAGCTTCTCGGGTCGCGGTTCTCCCGGTCCAACAGGCCGTCAGGCACCTTCCAGCCGTGGCGAACAAAAAGCTCCCGCGTCAGCGGCTGCAACGCCGTCCGGTCATTGCGCAGACGCACCGCTTTCATCGCCGCCGCGTCGATCAGCGACCACACCGCGTGCGCGTGGCGTCTCCCGTTCTTCTCATGGAACACGATGGCGCGGGGCTGGCCGGAGAGCTTCAAGACCTTCTCGGCCTTCTCTATCGCTTCAACAATAGCCGCCGTGCTGGCCGTCTGCCCCGGCGGCGGGTTGACAGACAGGGAGTACATGAACTTCTGGCACCTCGTGCCTTTGCTGATCGCGTACGTCTCGTTCAGCGCGCCCAGGAGGTCACCAGCGACGAAGCCGCGCAGCTCGTGAACCCGCACGTGGTCGTTCTCGTCCTTCATCAGGTGCAGCGCCAAATCCTTGGCACCACCCCGCCTGTTGCCCTTGAGGATCATCGCGCCTTGACCCCCAGCGCCTCGACCAGGCGCGTCCGCATGTCCTGGACGGCCTCGCAGGCTGCCCGGACCTCGGCTTCCACCTCTGAGGTGACCGGCAACGCGCCGATCTTCGCCGCCTTCGCAATATCGGCCAAGTTTGCGGCGATGCCGGACTGCCCCAAGCCGCCCAGCATCTTGCCGATCATGGTCAGTTCGGCGGACGGGGAGGTGGCCTTGCGCTCATAGGGTTTGCGGTGGGGGGCGATCTCACCGCCACCGAACAGCCGCAGGCGCATATACGCCGCCATGGACAGCGCCCCGGCGTCGTGCTTGAGGCGGTCGTACTCGGCCTGGCTGAGCCGCACCGTCACCGGCGGCGGACCCTTGCGCTTGCGAGGGGGCCGTGCGGCCTTCCGGAACGCAACGATGTTCGGGGAACCGCTCATGGCGTTGGCTCCTCGAAGTCGTCCCCAGCTTTCGCAGGCTCGGCATACTCCAGGTGTTGAAGTTGCTGCTCCCAATCGCTAAGAGTCTGAAACAGTTCGTTCGATTCCCCTGCGCTCAGGGGCACCACATCGCTTTTCGAAATCTTCTCGAACCGTTACGGCTCACTAACATATTGAACAGTATAGGGATTTTGCCGTTCGATAACCTTTACGATATCTTTCAGCACTGGACGCCGCTCTCGGTCAGCATGTCTTCGATATCGCGGAAGGACGGGGTGAACCGTGCATGGAGCCATACTGCGTGGTGGATGATATCGGACGGAAAGCGGTGTCGTTTGAACGAGATCGGTTTCATGGCGACGTCCACTGGAAAGCACCCTTCTGGCCCATCGACGGTAACGTGCCAATTTGCATTTGAACAATTTGAACGGCGCCCCGGCCCTTAGGGGCTATTCCAATTCCTTTTGCCAGCGTAGCCTGCCTCCGCCCACGCACCTGAGAAGGTAAGCCCCCGAACCACCGGGGGAACGGGCACCGGAAACGACGACGGGAACAACAATGACGGATATCCAATACCTAGCGCCGCATACGCTCGATGAAGCGGTTGGCGCATTTGCCGCGGCCGCGGGCACGGCCCGCATTCTGGCCGGCGGCACCGATCTTTTGGTGCAAATGCGCGCCGGCATGGTGCGCCCGGGTCTGATCGTCGACATCAAGAAAATTGCCGAGATGACCAGCATCGAGGAAACCGCTGACGGTGGCTTCGTCGTCGGCGCCGCCGTCTCGGGCGCGGTGCTGGCCGAGCACCCGCGCTTCGGGAAAGTTTGGCCCGGCGTGCTGGAATCAATAAACCTGATCGGCTCGACCCAGGTGCAAGGCCGCGCCTCGGCGGGCGGCAATCTGTGCAACGGCTCGCCGGCCGGTGATAGTGTGCCCGCCATGATGGCGGCGGACGCCATCGTTACGGTGCAGGGACCGAACGGACGGCGACAGATGCCGGTGGAAGCCGTGCCCGCTGGACCCGGCCGCATCAATCTGGCGCCGGCGGAGATCCTGGTCAGCTTTACTTTGCCGCCACGGCCGCCGGGGTCGAGCGACGCCTATCTTCGCATGATCCCGCGCACCGAGATGGACATCGCCGTTGTTGGCTGCGGCGTCAGCCTCACGCTCACGAATGGCGTTTGCACCGCCGCCCGGGTCGGGTTGGGTGCCGTGGCGCCGACCGTGCTGCTGGTCGAGGCGGCCGCCAAGGCGCTGATCGGCTCCAAGCTCGACACCGCGGCCGTTGATGCCGCCGCGGCCGCCTGCAGTGCCGCCTGCCGTCCGATCGACGACAAGCGCGGCACGATTGTTTACCGCACCAAGGTTGCCGGCGTGCTGCTGAAGCGCACCGTCGGCATCGCCGCCGACCGCGCCGGGAGGGCTTGAAGCCATGGCCAAACTGCATGTTTCCACCACCATCAACGGCGAGCCGACAGAGTTCCTCTGTGAGGCGAACGACAGCATGCTCGATGTGCTGCGCGGCCCGCTGGGCCTGACAGGCTCCAAGGAAGGCTGCGGCTCGGGCGACTGCGGCGCCTGCAGCATCATGCTGGACGACCGGCTGGTCTGTTCTTGCCTGATGCTGGCCGCCGAGGCCGAGGACAGCGATATCACCACCATCGAGGGCATGGCCGTGGGCGAGAAGCTGCACCCGTTGCAGCAGAAATTCCTCGAACTGGCGGCCCTGCAATGCGGCATTTGTACGCCGGGCGTGCTGGTCGCGTCGAAGGCGCTTCTGGAACGGAACCTGAACCCGACCGAAACCGAGGTGCGTTATTGGCTTGCCGGCAACCTCTGCCGATGCACCGGGTATGACAAAATTGTTCGCGCGGTGCTGGACACCGCCGCGGAGATGCGGGAGGCAGCACAATGAACGAGACCAGCAACAAGTGGATCGGCCAGAACACGATCCGTCCGGACGGCGCCGATAAGGTCACCGGGCGCGCGGCCTACGGGGCCGATACCACCATGCCCGGCATGATTTGGGGCAGTGTGCTGCGCAGTCCGCATCCGCACGCGCGCATCCGGTCGATCGACACCTCGAAGGCGGAAGCGCTGCCGGGCGTCAAGGCCGTGATAACGGCCAAGGACATCGTGGAGTTCCCGCTCGACAAATCCGTCGTGCTGGGCATCCAGGATATGCGCTGGATGTGCCGCAACGTCATGGCGCGCGAGAAGGCCCTGTTCCATGGCCACCCCGTCGCCGCCGTCGCCGCGACCACGGAGGCGATCGCCGCCGAAGCCTGCAAGCTGATTGACGTGGATTACGAGGTTCTGCCCTGGGTCATCGAGATCGAGGACGCCATCAAACCCGGCGCGCCGCTGCTGCACGACTTCATCCAGTTCGAGGGCAAGCCGTCCAACATTGCCGGCACGCTGGAGCACAAGCTTGGCGACATCGACGCCGGCTTTGCCCAGGCCGATGTGGTCATCGAACGCAGCTTCACGACCCGACCGGTCCATCAGGGCTATATCGAGACGCATGCCTGCCTGGTCAGTGTTTCCGCCGATGGCAAGACGACGATCTGGAGCTCCAGCCAGGGGCAGTTCATGGTCCGCGCCATGACCTCGCTGCTGACGGGCTTGCCACAGAGCAGCATCCGCGCCATCCCGGCCGAGATCGGCGGCGGCTTTGGCGGTAAGACCATCGTCTACCTGGAGCCGTTGGCGACAGTTCTGTCCAAGAAATCCGGCCGCCCGGTGAAGATGGTGATGTCGCGGGAAGAGGTGATGCGCGCCACCGGCCCGACCTCCGGTTCGATGAGCACGGTCAAGATTGGCGCGACCAAGGACGGCAAGATCGTCGCCGCGCAGGGTACGTACTACCTGCAGGCCGGCGCTTTTCCGGGTTCGCCGATCCGCGGTGCCGCCGGTTGCGCCTTCGCGCCCTACGATATCCCGAACGTTATTTCCCGGGGCTTCGATGTGGTCTCCAACCGCTCCAAGGTCGCGGCCTATCGCGCACCGGGCGCGCCGATCGGTGCCTATGCCGTGGAGTGTGTGCTCGACGAGATCGCCGAGGCGCTGAAGATCGACCCGTTGGATCTGCGGATCCAGAACGCGGCGCGCGAAGGCACCAAGGCGGCGCACGGTCCGGTCTACCCGCGCATCGGCTTGCTCGAGACCATGGAGGCGGCGCGGGCTCATCCGCACTACAAGGCGCCGCTCGGCAAATTCCAGGGCCGGGGCGTGGCCAGCGGTTTCTGGTTCAACGCCGGCGGCGAATCCAGCGCGCAGGTCAACATCACCGAGGACGGCAACGTCGTGGTGACCACCGGCCATCCGGATATCGGCGGCTCGCGGGCGGCGATCGCCAACATCGCGGCCGAGCTGCTGGGTATCGACTACCGGCGGGTGTCGGTTCTGATCGGCGATACCGCCACCGTCGGCTACAGCAACCTGACCGGCGGCAGCCGCGTGCTGTTCGCCTCGGCCATCGTGGTGACCGAGTCGGCCGAGCAGGTGATCGGCCAGCTCAAGGCGCGCGCGGCGAAGGTCTGGGGCATCAGCGCCGACGCGGTGGTCTGGGAGAACGGCGAGGCGCGCCCGAGCGGCGACCACACCGGCAACTTCCCGACCATGACCCTGGCGGAGATCGCCGCCAAGGCCAGCGAAACCGGCGGGCCGATCGGGGCCGGCGTGCAGCTCAACACCACCGGCGCCGAGGGTGGGTTCAGCACCCACATCTGCGATGTCGAGGTGGATGTCGAACTCGGTATCGTCAGCGTCCTGCGCTACACCTCGTTCCAGGATGTCGGGCGGGCGGTCCATCCGGCCTATGTGGAGGGCCAGATACAGGGCGGCGCGGCACAGGGTATCGGCTGGGCGCTCAACGAGGAGTACATCTACAACAAGGACGGCAAGGTCGATAATCCGGGCTTCCTCGACTACCGCATGCCGGTCTGCTCGGACCTGCCGATGCTGGATGCGGTGATGATCGAGATCCCGAACCCGAAGCATCCGCAAGGGGTGCGCGGGGTCGGCGAGGTGCCGTTGGTCCCGGTGATGGCGGCGGTGGCGAATGCCGTGCACAGCGCGCTCGGCAAGCGCTTCTACAGCCTGCCGATGTCGCCGCCGAAGGTGCTGGAAGGGTTGGACGAGGGGACGCTGCAGGCGGCGGAGTGATCCTCGCCCGATGATCGATTTCATCGGCCAGCCGGAGCCAGGCTCGTTGCGGCCATTCAGCCGTGCGGTACGGGCCGGAGATCTTGTTTTCGTCTCCGGCCATTCCGCGCCTCACGATCCGGCACGCGGAATCTTTCGTGGCGACACGGCCGAGGAGCAGGTCCGCAACGCACTGGCGACGATAAGTGAGATTCTGCGAGAGACAGGGAGCCGTCTCGACCGGGTCGTGCAGGTGACGATGTTGATCACGGACCCTGCGGACTACGCCGCCTGTAACAAGGAGTATGTGAAGCATTTCCCCGGCGGGTTGCCGGCGCGCCACACCGCCCGTTTCGGAGTGCCCACCGAAGCGAAAGTTGCGTTCTCCTGCATTGCGCTGGCGGGAGACTGACGCGGGCGCTGTCACGTCTCGCTGAGTATTTACGCCACGCCCGCGCGCGGATCGATCGCCAACAATGCCGTTTTCCGCCACGATCACCCGTGATTTACGCCACGCCCGCGCGCGGATCGATCGGCAGTAGGCGGGACAGCCCGGTCAGGTCTTCCAGCAGCGCCGCCGCCGCCAACAGCCCGGCCTCGTCGTGCGGCCGACCGACCATCTGCAGGCCGACCGGCCTTCCGCCCTCGGTGAAGCCCGCCGGCAGCGACAGCGCCGGGCAGGCGGTCAGGGTGATCGACGAGGTGGTTATCGAGGCGGCGATGTAGTTGTCGAACGTCACCCCGTCCACTTCATCGATGTGGGTCTTGTTCACGTCGTAGGGCGGCACCACGGTGGTCGGCAGCAGCAGCAGGTCGTAGGTCTCGAAGAACGACATGACGCGGCGGTAGAAAGCGGCGCGCTCGCGCTCGGCCCAGGCGATCTGCTCGGGCGTCTGCTTCAGCCCTTTCTCGGTGTTCCAGATGATGTCCGGCTTGATCATGTGGCGGTGGGTCTCAAGCCGTGGTCCGTGGGTGACCACGAAGATCATCGCGCGCAGGATCTGGAAGGCCTCGCCGATGCCGCCCATGTCCGGGCATGCCTGCTCGACCGTCACGCCGACGCTCTCGAACTTGCGCGCCGCCGCCTCGCACACCGCGCGCACCGCCTTCGACACCGGGGCGGCACCGCCGAGGTCCGGGGTGAAGGCCACCCGCTTCGGCCACCAGGCGCGCTTGTCGGCGAGGGCGGCGTCGACGGTGTCGGCGTAGCCCCGCTCGGGCGCCGGCCGCGTTAGCGGATCGTGCCGGCACTGGCCGGCCATGGTGTCGAGGAACAGCGCGATGTCGGCTACGTTCCGCGCCATCGGCCCCTCGACCGAGCTGGGGCTGTACAGGTTGTTGGCGGTGCCGCGGGTCACCCGTCCCGGTGTCGGCCGCAAGCCGACCACCGAGCAATGGGACGCCGGGCCACGGAGCGAGCCGCCATGGTCGGAGCCGTGCGCCAGCCAGACCTCGCCGGTGGCCAGCGCGACCGCCGCCCCGCCCGATGATCCGCCCGGGGTCAGCGCGGTGTTCCAGGGATTGCGGGTCTTGCCGAACACCTCGTTGTAGGTGTTGCCGCCGGCGCCGAACTCCGGCGTGTTCGACTTGGCGACGACAAGGCCGCCCCGCCCCTCGATGCGACCGACCAGCGGGTGCGAGGCCGTCGGCACGTGGTCGGCGTGGATCGGCGAGCCGTAGGTGGTTCGCACGCCGGCGACGTCCATCAGGTCCTTGATGGCGACCGGCAGCCCGGCGAGCCAGCCGCGGCCGCCGTCGGGCGGCGTCGCGGAAAGCGCCTTCGCGAAATCCCGCGCCCGGTCGAGACACAGCGTCGGCAGCGCGTTGACCGCCGGCTCAACGGCGGCGATGCGCGCCGCCGCGGCATCGATCAGCTCGAGCGGCGATACCTCGCGCCGGGCCAGCAGGCGCACCGCCTCGCGCGCGGTCAGCCGGGTCAGTTCCTCGCCACACGCCATGTCGCCCTCCTCGGTGTCCGGACGAAACTCAAGCAAGCCGCCGCGGCGCGGTCAACAGCGCCAAAGCCACTGTCAGCGCAACACGTCTCCTGTTCAAAAAACATAATGACACAGGACCTCACGCGGCGAGTTGACGCCACTTGGCCAGAGATACTGGCTCCCCCCGTTGACCTTCACGAAGACCTCGTTCAGGTGCTGCCGCCATTGCGGACAACGGGCAAACGCGCCAACCGCATCTTTCTGATTTCAGCGACGAAGACCGGGCCGAAACGATGCCACCAGAACCGCACCGTCTCGTGGCGCACGGCAGGGGCAACTACGTCCTGCATCCAGGGGGGCAAACGCGCGATCGGCATCACGCCAGTCCTACGGCGGCGGGCTCGTTCAATTTCATTTATGGGTTCTGAACCTAATCATCTCTATCGAATGTCGCGTCCCCCCGCGTGGTGTAGCTGGACGGCGCGG
>JABMNR010000174.1 GCA_013203465.1 Alphaproteobacteria bacterium | reverse complement strand
GATCTTCCGCGACATCGACGAACGCGCCGCCGAGGATCTGCTCCGCACCCTGCGCGAGGCGCTGAGCCGAATTCTCGACCAAGAGCCCCAAGACCACACCATCAGTCCGGATTGACCCGATTTGTGCGCCGGCCGCCCATGAGTTTGGCGGTCGTCCGCGTAAACGCTTGAAAATTCCATCGCGTTCGTCGAGCGGAAATCGCACGCACGCAGCACCGTCGCACGATGCTTGTTGGGCGATATGCAGCTCGCCCATCCCGAAAAATTCCGCGACGGATCGATGAACTGCGACCACCAGCTTGGCCACAGGCTGAACCAAGAGGAGGGATCGCAATGGCGGAGGGAGACGTGTGTCCGGATGAGCCGAAATTGTCTGAAACCGGGCGGCCAAGGGCGATTAGACCGCCGCAAGCTCATGCCGTCGAACCAAGATACGGTTCATGGTTCCTTTATGGGGCCAGTCCACCTATCATCGGGGTGGCATTCAGGAGCCATCTCGGAAATGTCGGTTGAGAGATATGGGAGATAAATTTGGCGGAGTTCTGGAAACCTGACCGGTCCGAGGCATGGAAACAACACCGGATCCAACCCGAGTCTGCACGTAAGTTAATTAATAAGGCGATTAAATCTAATCGCGACAAAAATATTCGGATCGTCACCGATTCTCCTGAAATATTCAAGTCACTTGACATAAAAATAGACGAAAACCCAATATATTTTATTGCCGGGCAATCTGTTTCTGAAGCATTAAAAGGTGAAATTTTAGAAAACACATTATTTTTTTTACTCTACGACTGTGACGATAGCGCCGCTCAGGTCGCAAAATACCTTATCGAATTAGGCATTCCTTATCGATCTGGCGGTCCTATCGGAATCGCACACTACATGCATGTCAATCGAGACGTAAGAATATCCCTTTTTGAGGCTGCGGACGAGGTTAAGTCGCGTGGATTGAGCCATTTTGACGTTAAAGATTTTATGAACATTGCTCAGGCCATTGATTTAACGCGAGACATTGATGGACACTATGTCGAAGTTGGCGTTTTCAACGGTGTAAGCGGGTGTTTCGCTTTAAATTACATGAAACGCATTGGGCTTCCTCGGACATGTTTCTTCATGGATGTGTTTGGAGGTTTTGTTTATGAAGAAGCGAAGGCTAGTCTCGACGGTTATTGGTATAACACCCATACCGATCAGCATTCTATGGAAGAAGTCGCGGCCCGTTTGAACGCGTACGCTGATTCAACCAGCGGCCTTTCCGTGCGTGTCGAGAAGAATAACATTATTTCCGATGCACTGCCCGACGATTTAGGTGATATCGTCGTATTGAATCTGGACGTCGATATGTACGATGCGGTTCGTGCCGGATTGATCAAGATGGCGCCTAAAATCGCGCCAAAAGGCATCATAATATGTGAAGACGCCGGTCATTCAGGGGCTTTGCTCGGAGCGAGAGTGGCTGTCAACGAGTTCCTTAAGACAGCCGAGGGACGGCGGTTCATGCCGATCGTCATGGAGTCGGGCCAGACACTTCTGATCAACATCGGATAAACAGTAGCTCCCGTTTCATTGGTAACAGCCCGGTGCGCGCGCTCGAATTTCGCGGAATGCCGCGTCAGCTTGACGGGCCAACCGGAAGGACACCTCGAATAACCGCCGTTTTGCGTGCTTGAGGCATGATTTCGACGCGCGCCGCCGCATCGCGGACAGCCCCTCTTCCGCTGCGAGACAGGCATGATAAGGTCACGCAAACTGATCGTACCCAGCCCTCTATCTCCGGGAGGATGCCATGAGCTTCCAGCCGAATTCACCCGCCGCACGCGACGTCGCCTATTTCCTGCACTCCTACACCAACGCCAAGGCCCACGAGGAGCAGGGCCCGATGATCATCGAGCGTGGCGAAGGCGTCTATGTCTGGGACGATGGCGGCAAGAAGTATCTGGAGGCCATGGCCGGGTTGTGGTGCGCCTCGCTCGGCTTCAACGAGGATCGTCTGGTCAAGGCCGCGACCGAGCAGATGAAGAAGCTGCCGTACTACCATACCTTCGCGCACAAGGCGCATCTGCCGGGCATCGATCTGGCGGAGAAGCTGATCAAACTGGCGCCGGTGCCGATGTCCAAGGTGTTCTTCGCGAACTCCGGCTCCGAGGCCAACGACACCGCGATGAAGCTGGTCTGGTACTACAACAACGCCCGCGGCCGGCACGCCAAGAAGAAGTTCATCAGCCGGGTGAAGGGCTACCACGGCGTGACCATCGCGTCGGCCAGCCTGACCGGCACCCCGATCAACCATCCCGGCTTCGACCTGCCGATCGCCGGGGTCAAGCACACCAACAACCCGCATTATTACCGCTTCGGCCACGAGGGTGAGAGCGAGGAGGATTTCGCCACCCGCATGGCCAACGACTTGGAGAACATGATCCTCGACGAAGGGCCCGACACGGTCGCCGCCTTCATCGCCGAGCCGATCCAGGGCGCCGGTGGTGTGATCGTTCCGCCGAAGACCTATTTCGACAAGGTCCAGGCGGTGCTGAAGAAATACGACGTGTTGATGATCGCCGACGAGGTGATCTGCGGTTTCGGCCGGACCGGCAATTTCTGGGGCTGCCAAACCTTCGACATCAAGCCGGACATCCTGACCTGCGCCAAGGCGCTGTCGGCGAGCTACCTGCCGATCTCGGCGGTGATGATTTCCGATGCGGTGTATCAGCCGATCGCCCAGCAATCGGCCGATCTCGGCGTGCTTGGCCACGGCTATACCTACACCGCCCATCCGGTCTGCGCGGCGGTGGCGCTGGAGACCCTGAAGATCTACGAGGAGCGCGACACCGTCGGCCACGTCCAAAGCGTCAGCCCACATTTCCTGGAGCGGCTGCACGCGCTCGACGCTCACGAGCTGGTCGGTGAAAGCCGTGGCCGGGGTTTGATCGGCGCGGTGGAGCTGGTGGCCAACAAGGACACCAAGGCGCCGTTCGATCCGAAGCAAGGCGCCGGTGGCTTGCTCAACAAGGCGGCGACCGAGCATGGCCTGATCATCCGGGCCATCGGCGACAGCATCGCCTTCACCCCGCCGTTGATCATCACCGACAGCCAGATCGACGAGCTGTTCGACAAGATGGTCCTGGCGCTGAACGACACGGCGGCGGCGCTGAAGAAGGCGGCGGCGGCGTAGCGGCCGACACCGCCATTGAAACTCGACTCGGATACCGCCCTATGGCACATTAACCACGTTCTCGGGCGGATGAATCCGCCACATGAAACACCAGAAGGAACGACCCATGATCTGGATTCTGTCGGTCATCGCCCGAATGGGCTGACCGCCGGCGCCTGACACGGGGCGCGGACTTCGGGCCTCTTGCCCCTTCCGCATCGCCCGCCCACGCGACCGGCCACGTCTTCGAAGTTCCGGCTTCAAGACTTCCGATTTCCGCGTGCGTGGAGCGACACAATGGTTCGCTGGTTCGAATCCCTCATCGACCCCTTCCGATCCGACCGCCTGGACCGGCCCCCGTTCGGGTTGTTGGCGTTTTACTGGCGGTTCGTCAGCCAGGCATGGGTTCTTTTCGCGCTGGCGATGGCAACGGTTGGGGCGCTGTCGGCCGCCAGCGCCTGGATGTTCTTTTTCGTCGGCTCGCTCATCGACCGCATGGAAGCCACGGCGAGTCCGCAGGCTTTCTTTGTCGAGAACGGCTGGTTGCTGATCGGTGTCGCCGCGTTGCTGCTGGTCGTGGTTCCGGTGATCGCTTTCTTCAACCTGATGATCATCAATCAAGCGCTGGTGCCCTGCTTCTCCAACCTGATCCGCTGGCAAACCCACCGCTACGTGCTGCGCCAGAGCGTGTCGTTCTTTCAGGACGATTTCGCCGGGCGGGTCGCCAACAAGGTGATGCAGTCGTCGCTGGCGTTGCGACGCTCCTTGACCGAAGCCATCGGCGCGCTTTGGTTCGTAGCCATTTTCCTGATCACCGCGCTGGCGATCCTCGCCGACATCGATATGCGTTTGGTGGCGCCGCTGGCGCTGTGGACCGCCGCCTATGTCGCGGCGCTCTGGATCATGGTGCCCAGAGTGAGAGCGACGGCAACGGCCAGCTCGGAGAGCTATTCACGGCTGATGGGCCGCATCGTCGACAGCTATACCAACATTCAAACGGTGAAGCTGTTCGGCCACTCGCGCCGCGAGGACGCATTCGCCCGCGTCGGCATTGAGGACCAAATCCGGAAAGCCGGCGATCTGATGCGGCAACTGACCATCCTCGACCTGATCGTCGGCACGTTGAACGGGGTGATGCTGGTTTCGCTCGGCGCCTTGTCGATCCGCCTGTGGATCGATGCGGAACTGACCATCGGCAACGTTGCCGCCACGCTGGGCCTCGCCTTGCGCCTGGTGAACATGTCCTTCTGGGTCATGTTCACCAGCACCGGCATCGCCGAGAATGTCGGTGTGGTGCGCGACGGCATCGACACCATCGCGCGGCCGCATGCCGTGGTTGATGCGCCAGACGCGAGGCCGCTGACCGTGACCAAAGGCGCGATTCGCTTCGAGTCGATCGCCTTTCACTACGGCGCCGACCACGCGGCGGACGACCGGCTGCGGGTCATCGATGAGCTGTCGTTGACCATCGCGCCGGGCGAGAAGGTGGCGATCGTCGGACGCTCCGGTGCCGGCAAGTCGACCCTGGTGCAGCTCCTGCTGCGGTTCCATGACCTGGAAGGTGGGCGCATCCTGGTCGATGACCAGGATATCGCCGCGGTCGAGCAAGAGAGCTTGCGAGCGCATATCGGCATGGTGACCCAGGACACCTCGCTGTTGCACCGCTCCGTGTTGGACAACATCCGCTATGGCCGGCCCGAGGCCAGCGTCGAGCAAGCGGTGGCGGCGGCGAAACAAGCCCATGCCCACGGCTTCATCGAGGGCCTGGAAGACGCCAGGGGCCGGCGCGGCTACGACGCCCATGTCGGCGAGCGCGGGGTCAAGCTGTCCGGCGGTCAGCGTCAGCGGATCGCCATCGCCCGCGTGCTGTTGAAGAACGCGCCGATCATGATCCTCGACGAAGCGACCGCCGCGCTCGACTCCGAGGTCGAGGCGGCCATTCAGGAGCAGCTGTTCAACCTGATGGCCGACAAGACGGTGATCGCCATCGCCCATCGGCTGTCGACCATCGCCGCGATGGATCGGCTGGTGATCATGGATGAGGGCCGGATCATCGAGGAAGGCACACATGACACGCTGTTGCGTCGCGGCGGGCTGTACGCCGATCTTTGGAACCGGCAGTCACGCGGTTTCCTGGCGACCAGAGCGGATCGAGAGTAGCCCGAGCCGTTCTGTGGCTCTGATCGGTCGAGGGCATCGGCACATCGTTGTGTGCTTGCCCGGCGCGACCTACATACCCGGCCGCTCCGCTCGTCTGAGCGACACCGGAACCGTGAGGTTCAACAGAACGGCGATCGCCTCGCTGCCCTGGGTATACGGCCAGATCCCGCGATATACCGGCCGCCATCCTGTTCGAGGGTGCAGGAGGCTCGTTTCCCAGAAGGTTGGCGCCCGTTCGTGAAGTGTCGCCAAGTAGGGCTGGAGGATAATGTCTCGATCGTCCGATCGAACCACATCCTTGCTCAAGGCGCCGGTGACATCCCGGCCCATCAGGTTCGCGATCCCCGTGCCGCACAGGCGGTAGCGCAAAACCAGTTCGGGTTCCGTTGTCTCGACCACCGTCAACACAATCCAGGGAAGTGCCGCGGTTCCAAACTCGATTGGATCAATCGTCGCGCGATCGGGAATGCCGCCGGCCGACGCCCCGCAAGTCCGCCAAACCTTCTCGACATCGGCAATCACGCCACCCGGCGCCGTCGACAGCCTGTTGGGTGAGCTGAAAGACGGGACGTGCAATGCGTCAAGTTTAGGCATCAGCGGGTTCATCCGCCCACGCTACAGGCAAACCCGTTAGCGAAAGATTAATCGGCCCGGCCGCCCGTCTGGGCGGTTTGGCCGTCTGGGCGGTTTGGCCGTCTGGGCGGTTTGGCCGTCTGGGTGGTTCGGTCGTCTGGGCGGTTGGCTGTTAGAGCGGCTTGAAGGAAATGTGAATCAAGGGATTCCCAAACGGGTTCACACATGATTCTGTGTCCCAAGTAGATCTGGGAGGCAGATATGGGGTTTTGCTACGGGAATGATCTTCGTTTCCGGGTTGTCGAGGCGATCG
>JABMNR010000173.1 GCA_013203465.1 Alphaproteobacteria bacterium | reverse complement strand
GCTTGGGACACATTGGAGCACACTGGAATATCGTAGAGAGTTGGTGTTCAATGACTTACGCCGGATTTTCTTCCGGCGCCAGAGTAATGGCGGCGTAGCTCAGTTGGCTATGGCAGTGGAATCATAATCCACGTGTCGGGGGTTCAAGTCCCTCCTCCGCTACCACCGCTAACAACCTAGTGGCGCGCGATCCTTGGGCTGTTCCAAGGACCGCCTCGATACGGGCCACGCCACGCAGTTCATATTTGCCGCGCCCTTCGAGGGGCGCGACGTCGCTGTGGTCGATGTTCAATCGCGGCCATAGACGTCGTCGTAGCGTGTGATGTCGTCTTCCTCGAGATAGCCGCCCGACTGCACCTCGACGATCGCGACGGGAGCATCGGTCGGATTCTCCAACCGATGTACCCAGCCGAGCGGGATGTCGATCGAGCGGTTTTTGTCGAGGTCGACGGTTTCCAGATGATCCACGTCGGGGCCTCGGGTCACGCGGGCGATGCCCTCGATCACCACCCAGTGTTCGGCCCGATGAGTGTGGCTTTGCAGCGACAGCCGCCCGCCCGGCTTGACCCTGATGTGCTTGAGCTGAAACCCGGTGCCGCGATCCAGAGTCCGGTAAGATCCCCAGGGACGGTGCACTTCCGGGTGGCTCGTCGCCTCGGGCCGGTTATCCTGTTTGAGGCGGTCGACCACGATCTTCACGTCCTGGGCACGGTCGGCGGCGGCGACCAGCACGGCGTCGGCGGTCGCCACCACGACCAGCCGCTCGACACCGAGCGTTGTCACCAGCGGGCCGCTGCTGCGCACGAGACTGTCGCGGGTGTCGAGCGCGATCACGTCGCCGGTGAGGGCGTTGCCGGCATCGTCGAGCGGCGTCACGTCGCGCAGCGCCGCGAACGAACCGACGTCGCTCCACCTTGGATCACAAGACACCACCGCCGCGCGATCGGTCTTTTCCATGACCGCATAATCGAAGGAGATCGAGGGCGCGCGCGTGAACGCCTCTGCGTCCAGCCGCAAGAAATCGAGATCAGCCCGTGCGTTGGCGACGGCAGCCTCGACCGCCGTCGCAATCTCCGGCGCGTGGCGCGCGATTTCGATCGCGAGGATATCCGCCCGCGCCAGGAAATTACCCGAGTTCCAGACGTATCCGCCTTCGGCTAGGTAGGCCGTGGCGGTCGCGGTGTCGGGTTTTTCGACAAAGCGCGTGACCGCGTGCACCCCCGGTGCGTCGATGCGCTCGACGCCAACACGGATGTAGCCATAGCCGGTCTCGGGCCGGTCGGGCCGAATGCCGAAGGTGACCAGCGAACCCGTCTCGGCGGCGGGCGTCGCGCGTCGGATGGCGTCAACGAACGCAGCGGGGTCGCGCATGGCATGATCGGCGGCAAGGAGCAGAACAAGGCCGTCGCTGTCCGCTCCCCGCACCAGCGCGGCGGCCACGGCGGCGGCCGGGGCGGAATTGCGTCCCTCGGGCTCCAGGGCGATGGTGGTCGCCTCGATTCCGACCGCGCGCAGCTGTTCCGCCACCATGAAGCGATGCTCGGCGTTGGCGATCACGATGGGCGGCGCGAAGATCGCGGAATCGTTCACGCGCAGGGCGGTGGTCTGCAACATGCTGTGGTCGCCGAGCAGCGCGAGGAATTGCTTGGGATACTGCGCGCGCGACAAGGGCCACAAACGGGTGCCGGCTCCACCGGAGAGAATGACGGGATAAATCACGGCCGGCTCATCGCGCCCGGGCGCAGGCGATTACGGTCGTGCGGATCATGGCGTCATGTCCCCTCCAGCGGTTGGCCCGATAGCGGGATACCTGGGCCGGCGGTGTCGAGCAAGCCCATCACCAAACGATCCAGGTCACCACCCTCGAACCGGTGACCTGGAATACCGGCGGCACGGGCGGCCTCGATATCGCTGTCTCGGTCGCCGATCAGGAACGAGCCGTCGCGGCATATGGGCCAACGATCCATCAGATCCAGCAGCATCCCCGGAGCGGGTTTCCGCCAATGCCGCAGATGGGCCCAGCGGTCGGGCTGATGCTCCGGGTGATAAGGGCTGTAGCGCCAGTCATCGATCCGCGCGCCGGCGTCGGCCAGTTGTTCGGCCATCCAGGCGTGCAAGGTCTCGACATCGGCCTCGGAGTAAAGCCCGCGTGCGATGCCCGCTTGGTTGGTCACCACGAAGACATGGTAGCCCGCGTCATTGAGCCGACGAACCGCCGCGAAAACGCCGTCGATCCAGACGATCTGATCGGGACGATGGGCGTAGCCGATGTCGTGGTTCACCACACCGTCGCGGTCCAGGAACGCCGCGGGCCGAATGCTGCTTGAGTCGAGTCGCGCCATGGTTACCCGTGTGCCTTTAAAATCACCGCACGCGCGACTCGCCAAAACCAAGTGAGTCGCCGTCCCTCCCTTAAATCGTCGCGCATGAGGCGTATCGTTTTATTGGTTATGCCCGTGTGCCGGGCGAAGGGGGGAGATCATCATGTCTGACGTCATGTTAAGAAACCGTCTACTGTCTCGTGTCGGTACCATCGTCGCGCCCGAGCGGCCATTGTTGAGCCGGTATTTCCTGGCCGTCGACAGCGATATGAGGCGCCTGGGTGTCACTCTCTCGGTCGACGAGAATATGGACCAGTTCGAAGCGGTCTGCCGTGAGACAGGCAAGTTCGTGCCGAACGCGTTCCGGCCCGGTATGACGCCGATCGTTCCAGGCGAAGCGCTGTGGTTTCAGGCGCGAGACGCCGAGAATAACCTGATCGCAACGTTTGCAGTTCGATGCTACCGGTTGCCGCAGAAGACATTGGGAGATTGGTTGTCTACGGGCGCATTGTTCTATGAGAATCCAATTCAGCAAATGCCAGAAGGTGAGCGGTTTTTTCTTGGCGCCGAAGCCGATGCCTACGCACGAACGATTCGGCATTCCTGTACCTTCATCGGGGGGTTGGCAATCACGGACGATTATCGCGGGAGGACCAATTTAGCAGAGGTGATGACGACTCTAGGTTGCGCGATCGCCATGGCGCACTGGGATGCCGCGCCAATGATTTCAATCGCCGAGGACGAAGTGTTTGCCAAGAATCAGGACAAGTACCGCTTCGACGTCGCCTGCCCTGGGGTTTTTTGGTATCGACCGCACAAGCCGCATCGTACGTGCATGTGGTTGTTGGCGCGGACTCGTGGCGCCGTGCTCAATGATCTGGTCGAGTTTCTCGATACGGATTCCGTTCAGCGAGTCCAGGTACGGTCGATGCACGAGCCGGCTCTGATGGCGGCTGCACAATAGGCGGTGTCACCGCGCGACGGGGGTCGCTTCGTCGACGGTAATGACGGTTATCAGATTGGTGGGCCGGCGGTCCTTGCGCCGACGAAACGGTAGAGTGAGGCGCGACCAACGGTAGCTGACCGGCCCATCCCCCGTCCGCACGATGCCTTGGCAGCCGTGTACCAAAGGCTCGTCCTTCCGCAATACTGTGAGAAGGTCGGACTGTACCCGTTCGCCTAACTGCCGATCGGGTACTTCGGTCAGGCGTCGACCGACCAAATGGTCTCGGTCTGCCCAAATCCGGTAGCCGCCGTCGGCATAATCCATGATACGGAATTCACTGTTTTCGTCCGCTTCAATCAACTTCGTCCGATGATTGAAAATACCCGCTTTTTTCATCGCGGAAAGAAGTTCACCACCTTCCCGCAGCTGGCCACCATGGGCACCCCAGATATTCAACGCCTTAACAAACGCATGATCCTCACCTAGGTGATGGCGCCGTTGAAAGTCGCTCGGGTCCATGGCGACCGACTGCACGGTCGAGGGGAACCAGGCATTCTGCTTGGTGTCGACAAGATGGTTCAGCCGGCCGGCGAGCTGCTCGCCGGTTCCGGCCTCATGCTGCCAGCTTCGGCCATCCCACCAGGCGAGAGTGATCGCCGCGCCGCTGGCGTCCCAGGGTTCGCACAACGCCATGAGCCGACCGAGCGCGCCGGCCTCAAGCCCGTGCGGGTCCACGACGACCCGGCTCGGCGTCACGGAATCGAGTGCGCTGCCACCCATGATCCATGGCCGTTCGATCGCGGCCCAGCCGAGAGAGTGCAGGGCGAACAGGACCATGTCCGCCTCGTCATGCGGCAAGCTGTCATCCAGATGCCGGCGGTGACGGCCGGTGTCGTCTACCCATTCGGCGAACCGAAGACGTTCGGCGAACTGCCCGGCCGCGACCAGCGAGCGCTCCATATCGTCCATCGGCAGGGCATTTTCCGTACCCGAGACGGGGCGCATGGGAACGGGCGCCGCCGGCCTTAAGGAGAGATCATCCGACGCCGACGGATACTGTCCAGCCAGCAAGCGGTGGAGCGCCGCGTCGGCCCTGTCGTCATGGGTCTTCTCTATCGTCGCTCTGATGTGGCGCAGAGCGGCCGACGGATCGAAAAAGCAGACCGCCGTCTCCGCCAGATCACCATCGTCGAAATGAACCCAAACACGCCGGCCGGCCGCTCGGGTCCGCAACGTCACTTCGGCATTAACGAGCACCACGTCTTTCACCGCTGCCGGATCCAGTTTCAACGCAACGGTTTCGGCCCGGATCTCGACGTCGATCCAGCCCATGCCATGCAGGGCAAGGGCAAGCATCGGACGCTCGGCACCCTCGCCGTCGCTTAGACGTGGTTGGATACCGTCATGCGTTACCCAAAATGCGTCGTTGGAATTCTTGCGCATGACCGGACCTTGGCACCATCGTTGAATTCACAGCTAGGAATTCATTACCGGATAGTGTCGCACAACGCCGCGAATCGGAAAAAGGAAGAATGGAAGCGCTCCAAACTTCATCTTAAGATAGTACGAAAGGTCAAAGATAAATTTATTGAAAATTTATCAATAAACACTCTGTCGGGCGCGGTTGATGCCGCGCCCGACGAAGATTATCAGCTCGCGTTGCTAAGGATCTCGGCGACGCGCTCCCAGTTGACCAGATTGTCGACGAACGCCTTGACGTAATCGGGCCGCCGGTTGCGGTAGTCGATGTAGTAGGAATGCTCCCACACATCACAGCCCAGCAGCGCCGTGCCTTCGCCTGTGGCGATCGGGTTCACGCCGTTGGCGGTCTTGCTCACCACCAGCTTGCCGTCCTTGCCGAGCACCAACCAGCACCAGCCGGAGCCGAATTGGGTGACGCCGGCGTTGACGAACGCGTCCTTGAACGCATCCACGCTGCCGAAATCGGCGACCAGTTTCTTCTCAAGCGCGCCGGGGATGGCGCCGCCGCCGTTCGGCTTCATCCAGTTCCAAAATTCGACGTGGTTCCAGTGCTGGGCGGCGTTGTTGAACAGGCCGCCACCCTGGCCGCCGTTGTAGGATGCCTTTACGACTTCCTCCAGCGACTTACCCTCGTGGCCGCTGTCCTTCAGCAGGTTGTTGCCGTTCGTCACATAGGCGTTGTGGTGCTTGTCGTGGTGAAATTCCAACGTCTCGGCCGACATGTACGGCGCAAGACTGTCATAGGCATAAGGCAGATCGGGAAGTTCGAAGGCCATCGGTCGCTCTCCTCTAGGGGAATCCCTTTTTCAATCCTTAGGGTCGGGGTAGCGTTCCGCCGACCGCCCGCTACATCTAATGCCAAGAGATTTCTTGTCTAGTACGAATCCCGGATCATGCGGGGGAGGCGGGTCAAACCGGTCCGTCAGGGAGGAGATCATGCTGTTCGCCCAAATCACCGACTTACACATCCGCGCACCAGGCCTGAAGCTGTCGGGCCGCGTGGACACCGCCGATTTCCTCGCTCGGGCCGTCGCCAAGCTGAACCGGCTCGATCCGCGGCCGGCGTTCCTGCTGATCACCGGCGATCTGGTCGATCGTGGTTCGGTCGATGAGTACGTGCATCTGGCCGAGCATCTGGCTCCGCTCGTCATGCCGGTGCGTCTGGCCTTGGGTAATCACGATGGCCGGGACGGTTTCCGCGCCGTGTTCGGGGCCAACGACTATTGGGATCCAGCCGAGCCGTTCGTGCAATACGTGATCGACGCCGGGCCGGTTCGGCTTCTCGTGTTGGACACATTGGACACCGGCAGGCCATCCGGCGCGCTGTGCGATCATCGGCTCGATTGGCTGGCGGCGCGGTTGGCCGAGGACCGGACGACGCCGACGATCGTGGCGCTGCATCACCCGCCGGTTCGGGTGGGTATGAGCATGATGGATTCGATGTGTCTGTTGGACGGCGCGGCGCGGTTTCATCAGCTGATCGCGGCGGCGCCGAATGTCGACCGGGTGCTGGCCGGTCATCTGCACCGGCAGGTGACCACGCGGTTCGCCGGCACCGTGCTGGACGTGATGCCGGGGGTGGCGCATCAGTGCCATCTCGACTTGGCTGAGGGGGTATCGCAGCAACTGATCTTCGAGCCGCCGATGATCCAACTGCACCTCTGGGTCGAGGGCACCGGGTTGGTCAGCCACAAGGTGCTGATCGACGATTTCGACGGACCCTATTCCTTCGCCTCGCCCGACTGATCGGCGGCGCGGACGGCGGCGAGGAATTCCTCCAGGCTGGCTGGCGGCGCGGCGGCGAACCGCTCGCGCAAACCCAGCTCGGCGGTCCACATCTGCCGCTTGCCGGTGGCTTCGGCGGTGAACGGGTCGAGCCCGAGGTCGCGCAGGGTGTCGGCCACCGAGTCCATCTCGATCGCCCGGCGCCGGCCGTGCAGCGCCATCCGTCCCATGTGGTAGGTGGCGAGTTGACGCCAGTCGAGGTCCGGGAAGGTGCCTTGGATCGAGGCCAGGACCCGATCGGCCACCCCGGCGCGGTCGGCGGCGACCAGGCTCTCGCACAGGATCGCTTCGATGCCCTTCATGAACACGCTGCGGGCCATCTTGATGGTCGAGGCCTGGCCGACGCGGTCGCCCACCACCTCCAGTGTCATGCCGAACGGTGCGAGGCGTTCGGCGGCATCCTCGGCCGCCGGCCCCGCCAACAGCATCGGCACCCGATGCCCGCGACCGGGCACGGTGTCCATCACCGCCACGTCGACATAGCGCGCGCCGGTTCGATCGACGTGTTCGGACGCCGCCGCCTTCTTGCCGGGCGAGCAGGAGTTGAGGTCAAGGTAGAACTGGCCCGAATGAAGATAGGGCGCGGCCATGGCCGCGGCGTCGAGCGCGCGTTCCGAGGTCACGGTCGACAGGATCAGATCGGCATCCGCGACGGCGACCTGCACCGAGGTGCAGGCAATGGCACCCGCCATCCCGGCCTTCGCGGCCCAAGCATCCCGGGTCGTTGGATCGTCAACCAGAATGTCGTAGGCGGCGACCGACGCCACGCCGGCGTCCAGCAATCCCGCCGCGATCAACGGCCCGGCCTCGCCAAAGCCGATGAAGGCGAGACGTGGGGCGTTTGGCCTTCCGCTCACGCTACGGCACCCGTGCGCTTGAGCGTGGCGATCCGGTCGTCGTCATACCCGAGATCGCGCAGCAGGGTTTCGGTATCGGCGCCCAATGGCGGTGCCGGGCGGCGCGGCGGCTCGCCGCCCTGGTTGCGGATCGGGTGCGCCACCATGCGAAACGCGTTGCCTGTGCCGGTCGGATCGGGGAAGGCGTGCACCCCGTCGCGGGCGGCGACGAACGGGTTTTCCAGCGCCTGGCCGATGTCGAGGATCGGGGCGGCCGGCACGATCCCGGCGAACCGTTCCAGCCATTCGGCGGTGGTGCGGGCCTGCAATGCCTCGTCCAGCAATTCCTGGATCAGCGTCCGGTTCGCCAGCCGGTCCTTGAAGCTGCGAAACCGGCGGTCTTCCACCCATTCCGACTTCTCAAGCTGGGCGCACAGCGCGGGCCAGAACTTCTCCTTGTTGCACATCAGGAAGATCCAGCCGTCCTTGGTCGTGTAGCTCTGGCATGGGGTCAGCGACGGGTGGGCCGATCGGGGTAGTCGGTCCTGCACATGGCCGGTGTTCAAGTACCACGTGGAAAGATAGCTGGTGGTGTGCAACGCCAGATCGAACAGGCTGACATCGACGTCGCGGCCCTCGCCGGACGCGCGCGCCGCCAGGATCGCCGAGACCATCCCGAACGCCATGGTCACGCCGGTCATCAGATCGACCACCGACAGGCCGAACCGGCTGGGCGGCGTGCCCGGCTCGCCGGTGACCGAGAACCAACCGGCCTCGGCCTGCATCAGGTAGTCGTAACCCGGCCAGTTCTTGCGCGGGCCGGTGCGGCCATAGGCCGATAGATGGGCACAGACCAGGCGCGGGTTCACATCCTTGAGGGCGGCGTAGTCGAGCCCCAGGGTTTCGGGTACATCGCCGCGCAGATTGTTGGTCACCGCGTCGGCGGTGGCGGCGAGGTCGCGAAACACCGCTTGGCCCTCGGCGCTGCGCAGATCGATGGCGACGCTGCGTTTGTTGGCGTTGAAGGCATGGAAGAACAGGCTGTCCTCGGGGCCAAGGAAATGCGGGCCGACCGCGCGCGCCATGTCGCCGCCGTCGGCCGGGTTCTCGATCTTGATGACCTCGGCGCCCTGGTTGGCGAGATAGAGGGTGCCGAACGGGCCGGCGCCATACTGCTCGACCGCCAGGATGCGCACACCGTCCAGCGGTTGCATGGCTCAGCGCTTTCCCGGTTTGAGCTTCATGGCGTTGGCGCGCTCGAAATATTCGATGGTCACTTCGTGATCGACCCCCGGCAACTGCGCCGAGGCCTGTTGCCAGATCTCGCTGGTGGTGTGCAGCAACGGGGCGAACATGTCCTGGTCGCCGGCCAGACCGGCAGCGATGCTCAGATCCTTGGCCATCAGCGCCGCCGAGAAACCCGACCCGTATGTTCGGGGTAAGACCCGCTGGTGAAACTTGGTTTCGGTCGAGCTGTTGCGGCCGGTCGAGACGTTGATGACGTCGATCATCGCCGCCGGGTCGAGCCCGAATTTCTGGCCGATCAACAGCGCCTCGTTCGCCGCCGTCAGGCCGATGGCCGAGAGGTAGTTGTTCAGGCACTTCATCGCGTGGCCGCAGCCCAGCGTGCCGCAACGGAACACGTTCTTGCCGGTCGCCTCGAAGATCGGCGTGATCTTGGCGATGGCGTCCTCATCGGTGCCGCCGACCATGATCGAGAGGGTTGCCGCGTCGGCGCCATGAGTGCCGCCGGACACCGGCGCGTCGATCAAGATCACCCCATGCTTCGCCAGCTCATCGCCCAACATCCGGGTGCCGGTGGGGGCCGACGAGCTCATGTCGATGACGATTTTTCCCGGCGTCAGCCCTTCCGTCAGATTGTCGCCGTCGCCGAAGCAGATCTGACGCACGATCTTGCCGTCCGGCACGATGGTGACCAGCACATCCGACATCTCGGCCAACGCCTTCAGGGTCGGCGCGCGCTTGGTGTCGAACTCCTCGGCGAAACGGCCAAGCTTGTCTTGGTCGATGTCATAGACCGCCACGTCGAGACCGGCCCGCTTGGCGTTGCGCGCCATCGGCCAGCCCATGTTGCCGATGCCGATCCAGCCCACTGTCATGTCCGCCATTGCGCGGTTTCCTCTCACTCGATGCTCGGTTCAATCGATGCCTAGTGGTCTGATCTGGTGGGGCGATTCACGAAACGGATGGAACCCGTCCGTTTCGATCGCATCACCCGATCAGTCGATACCCAATTCCTTGAACACCTCGCGGGCGTTGCGGAAGGCGTCGATCGCCGCCGGCACGCCGCAATAGATCGCGGTCTGCAGGAACACCTCGCGCATCTCTTCCTTGGTGACGCCGTTGGTGATCGCCCCACGGATGTGCAGCCGCAGCTCGTGCGGCCGGTTCAGCGCCACCAGCATGGCCAGGTTGAGCATCGAACGTTGCTTGCGCGGCAGCTCCTCGCGACCCCATACCGCGCCCCAGCAGTATTCCGTCACCAATTCCTGGAGCGGCATGTTGAAGTCGTCGGCCGAGGCAATCGATTTGTCGACGTACTCGGCGCCCAGCACCTCGCGGCGGTTCTTCAGGCCCGCGTCGAACATGGCCTTGTCCATAACCTCCCCCTTCGGAATGTATACAACGTGGCGCGAGCCTAGCCTCGCCATCGGAACTCGCCAAGCGGCGTCGCGCGCACGACACCCATGGCCGGTTTGGGACGACAGAGAGGGGTGAGCTGAGGTAGCGTGCGCTGTCGCGTGGACAGGGAGCACCGCCATGGCCCCGGAAGGACAACTCGGCCTCGCGCCGACTGTCGAGACCCAGATCGTCGACCCGCTCTACATCGTGCGGGTTCGCGCGCTTGTGGTCGATGTCGACATCGGCATTCATCCGCACGAGCGGGGCCATCCGCAGCGGGTGCAAGTCGACATCACCGTCGAGGTGCTGCGCCCGGACGGCGGGTTCAATGAGGATTATCGCCGGGTCTATTGCTACGAACGGCTGGTCGAGGCGGTGCGGGCGATGGCGGCCAGCGGCCATATTCAGCTGGTCGAGACCCTGGCCGACCGGATCGCCGAATTCGCCCTGACCGATCCGCGCGCCCGCCGCGCCGAGGTCACGATCGAGAAGCTCGACGTGTTCGCCGATGCCGCCGCCGTGGGCGTGACGGTCAGCCGGCGGCGCTTGGCCTAGGAACTACGCCTCGGCGTCGCGCCGCCACACTATCGGAAACAGATCGCACGCCAGCGGTGCGCCGGGCGCTACCTCCGGATCGCGTAGCATGCGTTGCAGCTTGGGGCGGGGGTTGTAGGTCGCGTCGTCGCCGGCCCAGCGGGTGATGTAGGCACGGCGGCGGGCGCTCTCGGTGGAATTGCCGGGAGCACCATGCACGGTCAGGCCGTGGTGCAGGGTGCAGTCGCCGGGCGCCAGTTCGGGCTGGACGATACGGTGCCGGTCGCGTTCGGCGTCGATATCGGGCACCGGCGGCAGGTCTTCCTCGTAGGCCTGGTTCGGGTCGAAGCTGACCGCGGCGAACCGCTTGCCCCAGCGGTGCGAGCCGCGGACGTATTCGACCGCGCCGTTCTCCGCCGTCACCTCGTCCAGGGCCAGCCACAGGGTCGAGATCATGTCGCCGGCTACCGGCCAATAGGTGGCGTCGTGGTGCCACAGGGTCTTGGTGCTGGTGCCCGGCTCCTTGGCCAGGATCTGGTCGAAGATCAGGGTGGAGGTGGCCGAGCCCATGACGGTGGCGGCGATCTCGGCGGCCGGGCTGTCGAACACCGCGCGCTTGAAGCCGTCCAGATGGTGGCAGACGAAGGTGTCGCCGAAGAAAAAGCCGGTGCTGCCTTCCTCGTTGATGTCCTTGACCATGCCCGACGGGGCGGCCATGTCGGCCGCCACCTGGTCACGCAGATAGGCGACCCACTCGGCATCGAACAGCCCGCGCAGGCAGACGACGCCGTCCTCGCGGTAGGCGCGGATTTCGTCCTCGGTGATCGGTCGGGTCGGGTGTTTGTTCATGGCCCGCCTCGCTTTCTGGGGGCAAAGTATCGGTGAGAAAATGAACAACGTCATCCCTACATATGAGCTTTCATGGAGGGCTGAGATATGTCGGAACGTGCCAACCCCGCCATCGACACGGTGATCGTGCCGCGCGCCCGCGATATCGCCGGCTCCCTCTGGGGCGCGCGCTCGCCGGTGCCGACGTTCTCGGAGACGCTCTACGCCGACGCGGTTCTTGATACCGGGGCGGTTCTCGAGATTCCGGCCGAGCACGAGGAGCGCGCGGTCTACGTGGCCGAGGGCGCGGTCGAGGTGGCGGGTGACCGGTTCGAGTGCGGCCAGCTTCTGGTTTTGCACCCCGGCGACGCGATTGCCATGACCGCCGCCTCGGCGGCGCGGGTGCTGGTGTTCGGCGGCGAGCCGATGGACGGCCCGCGCTTCATCTGGTGGAATTTCGTGTCGTCAACGAAGGACCGGATCGAGGCGGCCAAGGCGAATTGGAAGGCCGGTCGGTTCGACGTGGTGCCCGGCGATGAGGAGGAGTTCATCCCGCTGCCAGCGCGATGATGGCGCGCAAAGCGGCCTTGCGCGGTGACGGCTTTCGCCAAGGGGGCTCTGGCGTTATGGTCCGCCGCCATGAATGAGTTCAGCCTGTCCCCCGATGATGTGACCGTGTTCGGCGCTGGCCTGTCGCGCCCGGAATGCGTGGCGTGCACGGCGGCGGGTGCCATTTGGGTCAGCCACGCGCTACCGGACGGCGGGGGCGGGGTGGCGCAATTGGACGCCGATGGCACACCGTATCCGATCCTGGCGGGTGACGGGGCGCCGGACGATTTGATGCCGAACGGCTGGTCGATGGAGCCGGGCGGCTCATTCCTGCTGGCGAATTTGGGCGACAGCGGCGGGGTGTGGCGCTTGCGGCCGGACGGCGGGTGCGAGCCGGTGTTGCTGGAGATCGACGGGCTGGCGGTGCCGCCGGTCAATTTCGTGCACCGCGACGAGGCCGGCCGGTTGTGGATTTCGGTCAGCACCTGGCGAATCCCGCGCGATCGTGCCTTCCACCGCGACGTAGCCGACGGTTTCATCATTCGGATGGACGCCGCCGACCGCCCGGATACGGCGCGCATCGCGGCCGATGGGTTGGGTTATTCGAACGAGGTGAAGGTCGATCCCTCGGGCGCCTATCTCTACGCCAACGAGACCATGGCCCGGCGGTTGTCGCGCTATCGGCTGATCGACCGTGGCCTCGGCCCCCGCGAAACCGTGGTGGACTATCTCGACGGGGTGATCCCCGACGGCTTCGAGTTCGACGCCGAGGGCGGCATCTGGTGCGCCAGCGTGATGAGCAACCGGCTGGTTCGCGTCGCACCCGACGGCGGCCAGCGGGTGATCCTGGAGGATTGCGACCACGACGCCATATCCAAGGCGATGGCACGGTGGCGCGACGGCAGTTTCAGCCGCCAGGACATGAACATCGGAGCAGCGCGCAAGCTCGCCAACATCGCCAGCGTGACCTTTGGCGGCTCCGACTTGAAGACGGTGTATCTCGGCTCGCTCGCCGGGGCTGGGCTGATCACCTTTCGATCGCCGGTCGCCGGAGCCGTGCCGCCGCACTGGGCATTTTGAGCATTTTTGAGATGGGAGGAGACGACATGACCCAGGTTCGCAAGGTCGAGGTAACCGAGGTCGGCCCACGCGACGGGTTGCAGGCCGAGCCGCGCCAGGTGCCAACCGAGCAGAAGATCGCGCTGATCAATCGGCTGATCGATGCCGGCGTGCCGCGCATTGAGGCGACGTCCTTCGTTTCACCCAAGGCGGTGCCGCAGATGGCCGACGCCGCCGAGGTGATCAAGGGCATCAACCGCTCGACCGGCACGGTGATTTCGGCCCTGGTGCCGAACGCGCGCGGGGCGATCCGCGCCGCCGAGGCCGAGGTCGACGAGATGGTGGTGTTCGTCTCGGCGTCGGAAAGCCACAACAAGAAGAACGTCAACCGTACGGTCGAGGAATCCCTGAAGGGGTTCGAGGAAGTGGCCATCATCGCCCGTGACGCCGGTATCCGGGTGCATGGCGCCATCGCCACCGCCTTCGGCTGCCCGTTCGAGGGCGATGTGCCGGCCAGCCAACTGGCGATGATCGCCAAGCGGTTCCAGGACATGGGTTTCGTCGGCATGGGCTTCGGCGACACCACCGGCATGGCGACGCCGCCGCTGGTCCGCGCCGGGGTGCGGGCGGTGCGGGAGGCGGCGCCCGGGTTATCGATCGCCCTGCACTTCCACAACACCCGCGGCATCGGCCTGGCCAACGTCATGGTTGGGCTGGATGAGGGTGTCGACAAATACGAAAGCTCGTTCGGCGGCATCGGCGGCTGCCCGTTCGCGCCCAAGGCGACCGGCAACATCTGCACCGAGGATCTGGTCTACCTGCTGCACGAGATGGGGATCGAGACCGGCATCGACCTTAAGAAGCTGATGGCCATCGCCTGCGATGTCGAAGGCGTGGTCGGCCACCCGATCCCGGGGCAGGTGATCAAGGCGGGGTTGCGGCTCGACCTGCACGACATGGACGCGGTGCGCACGGCCGAGGGTTGAGCACGATGCCGGAAGGGGCGTTGGCTGGTATTCGGGTCATCGATCTGACGCGAATCCTGGCGGGACCGTTTTGCACCCAGATGCTGGCCGACATGGGGGCCGAGGTCATCAAGATCGAGCCTCCGGCCGGTGATCCGGTGCGCACCCAGGGTGCCATGGTCGACGGCTTCAGCTGGTACTTCGCGCAATTCAACCGCAACAAGAAATCGGTGGTCCTCGACCTCTACACCGACGCGGGCAAGGCGGCGCTGACCCATCTGCTGGAGGGTGCCGACGTGGTGGTCGAAAACTACCGTCCCGGTGTGTTCGCCAAGATGGGGTTTTCGCCCGAACGCCTGAAGGCCCTGAACCCTCGATTGATCGTCGCCAGCGTCAACGGTTACGGCTCGACCGGCCCTTATGTCGACCGGCCCGCCTTTGACTTCATCGCCCAGGCGATGAGCGGTTTCATGGCCGTCAACGGAGATCCCGATGGCCCGCCGCGCCGGGCGGCGCCGCCGATGTCGGATCTGGTGGCCGGGCTCTATGCCGCTTTCGGCGTGGTCTCGGCACTTCAGGCGCGGCACCGGACCGGGCGCGGTCAACAGGTGGAGACCAGCTTGACCGGCGGGCTGATCTCGATGCTGGCCTATCTGTCGGCGGAGTACTTCGCGACCGGCGAGAACCCCACCCGGACCGGCAACAACCATCCGATCGTCGCGCCTTACGGGTTGTTCGAGGCGTCCGATGGTGAGATCGCGGTGGCGCCGTCGAACGACGCCTTCGTCGAGCGGTTCCTCGGTGCGCTCGGTTTATTGGATGTGCTGCGGATGCCGGAATTCGCGACCAACGCCGACCGGATGACAAACCGCGCCGCGCTAAACGCCCGGATCAACGCGGTCACCTGTCTACAATCGGTCGACCATTGGATCGCCGCCATCAACAAGGCCGGCTGTCCTTGCGGCCGGGTCATGGGATTGGACGAGGTGTTCGCCGATCCGCAGGTTCTAGCCCAGGACATGGTGCTCGAATCCCGGCGCGCGGGCCGCGTGCCGATCCGCATGACTGGTTTCCCCGTCAAACTCTCGGATACACCGGCGGAACTTCGTTTGCCGCCGCCGGAGTTGGGCGAGCACAATCATGAAATACTGTAGCGGTCGGCGGTACCGGCTCCCGAGGTCAAGGTGTGCCCGTGGCCATATCCGTCTCGAAAGCGGTGAAAGCCTCTTCTAGCCGCCACTGTGCGGTCGCCTTCTCGCTCGCCCGCAGGAACCCGGCGCAGGCCGTCGACGGCGTTCGACTTCCGAGCGGGTCGTCAGCGCACGCCCGCACCGGCCGGAAGGTGCGCGAATCCTGCCAAAGGCTGGTGCCGGCCAGGAAGGCGTAGGTCAGTGCATTCCGCGACAGCGCCTTCACGTCGCCGTAGCCGAGGTCGTAGGTGACCGTCGCGCGAACGTATTCGTGCGTCAGGTCGATCCGCGACACGCCCTCGTCGTCGGTCGACAGGGTCAGGGGCACGCCGTAGGCCCGGTAGGTTTCGAATGGGTGGGCCTTGCCGGTAACGCCCAGGATCACGTCGTTGCTGGTCAGGTTGATCTCGACCGCTACCTGATCCTCGGCCATGCGGCGGAGCAACTGATAGGGCCGGTCCTCGTAGAGAATGTCGACGCCGTGGCCGATACGCCGGGCGCCGGCTGTCTCGATCGCGTCGCGGATGTGGAACCGAAGGTCCTCGGGCGGAACCAGGCCCAGGGTAAGCTCGCCGGCGTGCAGGGTGACCGGAACCCCCGGTGTCTGCTTCGCGAGGGCGCCGATCATCCGCATGTGCAGCCGGTAGTCCCTCAGGCTGACGCGGTCGTCCTCGGGGGCGACGAAATTGAGTCCGACGATGCGCGGATCGGTCTCCACCAGGGCGAAGGCGAGCGCGGTCTGGGCGAACACCTGTTCCGGCGGGAAGACTCGGATGACCTGCGCCAGAAACCGGACCGTGACATCGCAGGCCGGCGGGTGGGCGCCGGCGCAGTCGAGGATCGCGCGGGCGCGGGATTCGATGGCGCCGAATTCCTCCCGCGTCTGCGCCACGACAGCCGGCAGGCCAGCGGCGATCAGTCGCCGATGCAGCCGAGCGAGATCGTCATCCCAGCCAACCTCGGCGCCGAGACGGCGTGCGGCCGCCATGCCCGGCGACAACATCAATTCGAGGTACCCGATGTTCTGGTCCGCCGCCCTGGCCATGGCCTCGGCCAGCATGTCGCCGTCGCGTCCATTCTCGGCGGCTCCGAACCGGCCGAAAGTCGCGAAAAACTGGTTGTGTCCGGAGACGGCGCCGAGCGCGTAGTTGCGCATGGAGAGCGCGTCGACCAGCCGGTTGTAGGCGGTGCCGGATTGCACCGCGTCGGCGATCGGCGGCCGACCGGCCGCGGCGTCGCATGGCGGCGGGGCGATGGTGTGCTCGGCGACGATCAGGCAGAGGCCGTCGGCGATCGCCCAGGCGATAAAGTTCTCCGAGTAGACCGTGCCGCTCAGGTGGTTGTGCAGGTCGCCGCCTTTCGGCATCGCGCGCAGGAAGGCGGGGAGTTCGGCCGGGCGCCTCTTGGCCGCTTCAAAGCGCGTGGCGGTCGCCGCCTCGTTGGCGGTGGCCGCTGGGCCGGCGGCCGGAACGCCGGTGCAGGCAGCGAGTGCCAGGATGGCGAGCCATCCGCCCAAGGTTCGGCGAAGCGACATCATCATCTCCCCTTTGCTGTCTGGTGCCGAGACGTCGCCCGAGCGCCGGGCGCGGGCGCGAGATTCGGCGTGCGGATTCGTTCGGTGCACCTGGGATAGTATGGACCGGTGGCGGCATGCGTGAAAGGCTCGCTCCGACAGTAATGCGCTTGATGATGGCTTTGCCACCGGCCGAGGCGAATGGCGGCGCGGGCGCTTAGGGCGCTCTTCCAAGCAGGCTTTGACATCGCCGGCCCGGTTGCCGATCCTCCGGCCCTCGGCGAAGGAGGATCACCATGGACAGCACCGGCAAGAGCTTCGACGCCGCCGCCTATGGTGGACCGGGTTGGCAGGGGCGCGAGCGGACCCATCGCGAGGAAATCGGCGATCTCTGGGCCGCGAGCGGCATCGACAGCGAGTATGGCACGCTCCGCTCGGTGCTGCTGCACCGGCCAGGCGGCGAGCTGTCAGCGGCGCGGGAAGACCCGAACGCGGTGCAGATGCTGGAACCGTTGGATATCGGCAAGGCCGGCGCGCAGCACGATGCCATGGCCGAAGCCTACAAGACCGCTGGTGTCGTCGTGGACTATGTCGAGCCGTCCGGCCAACCGACGCCGAACCAGATGTTTTGCGCCGATCTGTTCGTGATGACGCCCGAGGGTGCGATCCTGGCGCGTCCGGCCTCGACCGTGCGGGCGGGGGAGGAGCGTTGGGTTGCCCGCCGTCTGGCCGATCTTGGGGTGCCGATCCTGCGGACGTTGACCGGCAACGCGGTGTTCGAAGGGGCGGATCTGATGTGGATCGACCCGGAGACCGCGATGATCGGCATGGGGCTGCGCACCAACGAGGAAGCCGCCGCCCAGATCGCCGCGACCCTGGAGGAGATCGGGGTCGAGACCCTGGCCGTCGATCTGCCGTACGGCACCATGCATTTCATGGGCATGCTGCGGATCGTCGATCGCGACTTGGCGGTGTGCTGGCCGCGCCGCACGCCGTTCTCGGCCGTGCGGGTGCTGGAGGAGCGGGGATACCGGATCGTCTGGCTGTCCGAGGCCGACGACGCGACGTTGAACCGAGCGCTAAATTTCGTGCCCCTCGGCCCACGCAAAATCCTGATGCTGGCCGGCTACGAGAGCGTCCAACGGGTCTACGAAGCCGCCGGGATCGACTGTGTGACGATCGATGGCTCGGAGCTGGTCAAGGCGGCGGGTGCGATCGGCTGCCTGACGGGGGTAGTACGGCGGGATTTGGCGGGGTGAGCGTCATCCCGAGCGGCGGGCGCCAGGTCAAGCGTCGAGCGGCAAGCCGGTTACCCGCTCCATCCCCGTGAACAGCCGCCAGCGCTCGATCTCGGCGTCGATCTTCGCGCAGCGCGCCTTCGACGGCCGGATGCCGGGTTCCATCCAAAGACCACGGACCTCCAACTCGCCCCGGTCGCGATGCGCCTTGAGCTCGATGCGGCCCACCAACCGGTCGCGTTCCAGCATCGGCAGGACGTAATAGCCGTAGATCCGCTGCTTGGCGGGGACGAAGGCCTCGAACCGATAGTCGAATCCGAAGAACCGCCGGGTGCGGTCGCGATCGCGGATCATCGGGTCGAACGGCGACAGAAAACGCACGCGGGCTGGCGGCTCGGGAGCCTCGCGGACGAGGTCACCCACATCCGGCCGCGCCCATACCTCGCGACTGGAGCCGTCGGCATGTTCGATGGTGATCCGTCGCAGGGTGCCGGGACCAACCGTGGCGCACCATGCCTCGGCCTCGGCCGGAGTGACGGCGTCGAGGAAGGCGGCAAGCTCGCCGTGGCTGGCAACGCCCAGCCGCTCGATCGCCATCCGGCAGGCCCAGTCGACAAAGGCGGCGTGATCCGGCTCGGGATCGTGGTGTTCGGTGGGGATCACCCGGTGGGCGAGGTCGTACACCTTGGCGAAGCCCTTGCGGCCGGTGACAGCGAACTCGCCGGTGCGCCAGAGGTATTCGAGCGCGGTTTTCGACGGGGTCCATCCCCACCAGGTGCCGCGTTCCTCCTGATCGTCGGGGGTCAGGTCGCGGCTCATCACCGGCCCGCCCTCCGCGACCCGCCGCCGTACGCTGTCCACGGTATCGCCCATGCGCCCGGCGAACCGCTCCTCCCAGTGCTTGGCCCGGTGGATGCGCTCTTTCATCCGGCGGAACTGGGGCTTCCAGTATGGATAGAACCGGGTCGGGATGATCGAGGCGTCGTGGGTCCAGTGCTCGAACACCGAGCGCCGCTTTTCCAGAAGATGCTTCAACAGCGGCTTGCGGTAGTCGGTCGCCCGGCTGGCCAGAATGTGATGGTGCGCCTGCTCCAGGGTCGAGATGGTGTCCACTTGGACGAAGCCGAGCCGGTCGATCAACGCGTCCAGGCCGTCGCGGGTCAGGACGCCCGCGGGGCTGTCGGCCAGGGCGTGGCGTTCCAGGAACAGGCGGCGCAACTCGGCGTTGGTCAGATGGTTGGTCATGGCGTTCCGGAGGTTGGCGGGCGTACACTGGTCGTCGACGTTCGCGAGGGAGGTTCGCCATGCCACTTCAGAAGCTTGACCACGTCAATGTCCGCACCCATGACCTCGACCGGGCAATTGAGTTCTACGGCCGGGTGCTCGACCTGAAACCGGGCTCCCGGCCGGCGTTTCCGTTTCCCGGCGCCTGGCTCTATTGCGGCGATCAGGCCGTGGTTCATCTGGTGACGACCTCGAAACAACCGCCCGCGTATCGCTCGGACCAGAGCCTTGAGCATTACGCCCTGTCGGCGACCGATCTCGCCGGATTCCTGGCGCATTTGCGCGCGCAAAAAGTCTCGTACAAATGCGGTGTGTTGCCCGGTGACGGCTGGGGCCACACGCAAGTCAACATCTTCGACGCCGACGGCAACCACCTGCACATCGATTTTCCACCCGGCGAAGAGGCCGACATCACCGAGTACGACGGACGCTAAGGGAGAGACCTGCCATGACCGTGACATCGATCGCCAAGCCCAAGACCCGCTCCCCCGAGGAACAACAGGTGCGCGAGGAGTTGGCTGCCGTCTACCGCGTCTTCGCCGCCCGCGGCATGGACGACCTGATCTACACCCACATCTCGGCCCGGGCACCGGGGGATGAGGATCATTTCCTGATCAACCCGTTCGGCTTGATGTACGAGGAGGTGACCGCCTCGAACCTGGTGAAGATCGACCTTGAGGGGAACATCGTCGAGCCGGGTGACTACCCGATTAATTACGCCGGGTTCGTGATCCATGGCGCCATTCACCAGGCGGTGCCGAACGCCCATTGCGTGATCCATCTGCACACCGACAGCGGGGTGGCGGTGTCCTGCCAGAAGGACGGGCTGATCGACGCTTCGCAGTTCTGCATGTTCCTGCCGGGCGGCGTCGCCTATCACGATTACGAAGGGCTCGCGTTCAGCGCCGATGAGCAGCCGCGTCTGGTGGCCGATATGGGCGATCGCAAGGCGATGATCCTGCGCAACCACGGAACGCTGACCGTGGGCGAGACCGTGGGTGAGGCGTTTTTCCATATGTACAACCTCGAACGCGCCTGCCGGGTCCAGGTTCTGGCCCAGGCCGGTGGTCAGGCCGAGGTGGTGGCGATCCCTCCCGAGATCGTCGCGCATACTCGGGCGCAGAGGCCGGAAGGTACGCGTTTCGGCGGTTATGGGACCCTGGAGTTGGCCGCCTGGATGCGCAAGCTCGACCGTGAGGGCGTGGATTTTCGCGCCTGACCCGATGCGTGGTCAGTTCGCCGCCGCCCGGTCGAGATAGAGCGCCAGGAACACTTGATCGACTGGGCCGTTCGGTGTGGCTCGCACCGGGAACAGCAGACGTGTCGCCGCCTTGAACTTGTGCTGGAAAATGCGGATCGGGAGAATTTGCGACGCTCCAGTGGCGACCGTCCCGGCCATGTCGTGCACTAAGGTTGAGCCGAACCGGGCGTCAACCTCGCTTGCGCGGCGGTTTGTCCAATCCTCCCCTGTCATCCCTGTGACCTTTGTCCCTTCGAGGCGCACGCGGAAATCACGGCCGTCGTCGGCCACTTGGTAAATGCTGATATGACCAAGCCAGGGACGTAGAGTGAACGGGGTGAGCTGCTCACGGTTGGGGATACCGCCAGCATCGTCCTGGCAGGACAGCCAAAAGCTCAGCAGCGCTGCTAGACGGGCATCCGCCGTCTTTGGCAACTCACTGAGCGTGGGCGCGTTCGCGAATGCAGGGGCCACGGTGGCTCACGTCCTTCCGTTCTTGCGGCATCACTATGTCAGGATGTCAGGGCAATATTTATCTTATTTACCTAAAATACTTAAAAAAATGTCAAGGCTTGGTTTAGAGCCCGCGTATGCTAAGGCAATCGATCACGACGCCGGGTCATGTGACGGGAGCAAGGAATGACACGACGCATTCTGTTGATCAATCCGAATGTGACCGAGGCGATCACCGACACCATGGCGGCCGAGGCGCGGCGGGTGGCGGCTCCGGATACCGAGATCGTGGCCGTGACCGCACGGTTCGGCACGCTGTACATCGAGAACCGGGTCGAGGCGGCGATCGCCGGGCACGCGGTGCTGGACGCGCTGGCCGAGCACGCGGCGGGATGTGACGCGGCGATTGTCTCGGCTTTCGGCGACCCGGGTCTCGCGGCCGCCAAGGAGATGATGGAGATTCCGGTCGTCGGTATTTCCGAGGCGGCGTATCTGACGGCCTACACGCTCGGCCGGCGCTACACGATCGTCTGCCTGACCGAGCGGTTGGGGGTCTGGTACCGCGAATGCGCCGAGGAGCATGGGCTGGCCGGGCGGCTGGTCTCGGTTCGGCCGCTGGCCATCCCGCCCGACGACATTACCCAGGCGAAGGAACAGGCTGGCCGGCGGCTGGTGGCGGAATGCCTGGCGGCGGTTGAACACGACGGCGCCGAGGTGGTGGTGATGGGCGGCGGCCCGGTCGCCGGATTGGCCGCCGAGGTGGCGCACGAAATCCCGGTACCGGTCCTCGATGGGGTGTCCTGTGGCGTGCGGCTGGCGGAAAGTTTGGTCGACCTCGCCCCCGCCATGGCGACGCGCGGTAGTTTTGCCCGCCCCGCCGCCAAACCGTCTTCTGGCCTGTCTCCGGCGCTGGCGGCCTGGGTGGAGCGGCGCGAGCGTTGAGCCCGCCCGTGGAGCGCCGCCAATTGATCCCATCGGTTGGTTCACGGTACTGTCAGGCATCGTCACGTGGGTGCGATCGGGGGCGAAGTGGCCGAAATTCTGAACTGTTTTCCACTCACCGTCTTCAAGGAGAAGGCGGGGTTGGACCCGGCGTTTCGCAAGCGTGTGGGCGATTTGATCCTGGACGTCCACAGAACGGGTCCCAAGGCGGGCGAGAGCCGCACCAGCGCCTGGACCGGTGACCGGAACGGCTTCGAGCGGTTGCACGAACGGGCCGAGCTGGCGCCGATGTTCAAGGCCTTCCATCGCTGTCTACTCGCCTATGCCCGGACGCTGTCGATCAACTGCGAGAAAATCGATTTTCATATCACCCGCGCCTGGGGGACGGTCACACGGGCCGGGCAGAGCATTCGCCGACACCGGCACAACCAGTCGCACATCTCGATCGTCTACTACCCGGTGAAGACGGATGGCACGGGCAACTTGGTGTTTCACGTTCCCGACCCATTCAACGAGTTGGCACCGGGACTGTTCGAAAACCACGCGCGGCAGATGGGGCTTCTCACCGGCTCGGATATTCTGAACAGCGAGCTGGTGAACCTGCCGGTGGCCGAGGACGACGTGGTGATCTTTCCGTCCAAGACCTATCACGGCACCGAACCGAACGAGGCGGGTGATGTCCGGGTCTCGATCGCCGTCGATGTGCTGCTGTCGCTCAAGGATTCCACCGGTGTGGAATACCTGCTGCCGCCGGTTGAGCAGTGGCGGAAAACCTCCGGATTTTAAGCGCCAACTTCTCATCCTGGACCGGGCGTGCAGATGGACGGCATGCTGACACCCCGCACCGACGGCAGGAGAGGGACATGGCCCGTCCAATCGTTCTCTACGAAAATCTTCGCATTCCCTCCTACACGCCGTTCTATCTGGCCATCGCACGCGGTGATTGGGCGCGCGAGGGCGTCGACGTCGAGGTCCGCCTCTCGCCCGCCGGGGCGGAGACGGCGCAAGGCCTGCTGGACGGCCGGGTCGACGTGTCCTGGGGCGGGCCGATGCGGGTGATGATGCATCACGACGCCGACCGGAAGTGTCCGCTGGTCTGTTTCGGCCAGGTGGTGGCGCGTGATCCGTTCTTGTTGATCGGGCGTGAGCCGAACCCAACCTTCCGCTTTCGTGATTTGGCGGGATTGCGGGTCGGCGTCGCGATCGAGGTGCCGACCCCGTGGATGACCTTCCAGGACGATGTCGGCCGGGCCGGGGTCGATCCCGCGGCGTTGAACCGGGTGCCGGACGTCACCATGGCCGAGAATATCGATCGGCTGGCCGCCGGCGAGGTCGACGTGATCCAAGTGTTCGAGCCCCATGCGGAGCGGGCTGTCCACACCGGTGTCGGCCATGTCTGGCATCGTTTCGCCACGCGCGGTGATGTCGCCTTCACCAGCTTCTACACCACCCGCCGCTTCGCGACCGAACAGCGGGAGACCTGCCGCGCCCTGGTGCGCGGGATCACGGCGGCACTACAGGCGCTGCACAGCGAAACGCCGACCGTGATCGCGCAACAGATCGCCGCGTTCTTTCCCGCGTTGGAGACGGCGGCGCTCGCCCGGATCATCGATGGTTATCGCGCCTCCGGCCTGTGGCCGCGGACAACGGCGTTGCCGGTCGACGCTTTCGTCCGGCTCAAGGCGGCGTTGTTGTCCGGCGGGTTGATTGCCTACGATGCGCCCTATGATCGGGTGGTCGACGCCGAACTATCGACGATCGACTGACCCCCAACCGCAGGAAGAGGTCTTCATGTCCACGGCCTTGAGCGATACCCCACCGATCCCCGCGATCGACCTCGCGCCGTTTCTCGATGGCGACCCCAGCGGCAAGCGCGCCGTCGCCGAGGCGGTGGCCGACGCCTGTCGCGAGATCGGTTTTCTGGTCATTGCCGGCCACGGCATTCCGCAGGCCACGATCGACCGCGCGGTGGAGCGATGTCTGGTTTTCTACGATCTGCCGCAGGCGACCAAGGACCGTTGGCATCCGACCGGCGCGGCCCGGCAGCGCGGCTACCACGCCTTCGCCACCCGGGGGCTGGCGTATACCTTGGGCGACGATACGCCACCCGATCTGCGGGAGACGGTGTTTCTCGGCCCGATCGACGATCATCGCGCGCACTACGCCCATATCCCCGAGGCCGCGACCGCCTACGCGCCGAACACCATCCCGACCGAACCCGAGGGCTTGGATCACGCCCTTGTCGCCATCTACCGCGCTTATGAGCGGCTGGCCGCCGATCTGATGCGGGTTTTCGCGGTGGCGCTTGACCTGCCGGAAGATTATTTCGCGCCGTTGATCGACCGGCATTTCTCGATCCTCAGCGCGCATCATTATCCCGCGCTGACCGAGCCGCCGAAACCGGGGCAGCTACGGACCGGGGCGCACACCGATTTCGGCGCCATGACGATTCTGGCGATGACCGATGCGACCGGCGGGCTGGAGGCCCGAACCCGCGGCGGCTCCTGGGCGCCGGTGCGGCCGGGTCGGGGCGAGCTGGTGGTCAATCTGGGCGACATGATGGAGCGCTGGACCAACGACCGCTGGGTATCGACCCTGCACCGGGTGTCGAACCCGCCGGACCTGCGCGACGCCATGAGCCGGCGGCTGTCGATCGGCTACTTCATGCATCCGAATTTCGATGCCGAAATCCGTTGCATCCCGAGCTGCCTTGCTCCGGGCGAGACCCCTCGCCATCCGACGATCAGCGCCGGCGAGCACATCCGCATGAAGATCGAAAAGAGCCACGACGGCGCCGACTGACCCACTGTTACAGCGGCTATCGGTCGACGTTCGCCCCCCGGGCCGGCACGCCGAATTCGCGGTGGCAGATCTCGGCCAGTTTGGCCACGCCCTCGCGGATGGTCGCGACATCCGGGTTGGCGAAGCATAGCCGCAGGGATGAAGCGGCGGGGGCGGCCTCGACCGACCACTCCGGGCCGGGATTGATCGCCACGCCCTCGGCCGCCGCCGCCTTATACAGCGCCAGGGTGTCGACCCGCTCCGGCAGCTTGACCCACAGGAAGATACCGCCGGGCGGGCGGCTGAACTCCGCCTCGGTGCCGAACTGTTCCGACAGCGCGTCGAGCAGGGCGTCCAGCTTGGTTTGCAACAAACCGTTCAGCTCCGTCACATGGCCTTGGAAGGAGTCGCGGCAGAATTCGGCCAGCACCATCTGTTCCAAGGCGCCAGAGCCGCCGTCGGTCTTGACCGCCAGCAGCCGGCTCAGGATCGGCCAATCGGCGAGGATGTAGCCGATGCGCAAGGCCGGCGCGATCGATTTGGAGAACGAGCCGATGTGGATTACCCGGTTGCCGCCCTCGGCCCGGTCGAGCGCGTACAGTGCCGGCGGGCGCTCACCGCTCCACACCAGATCGCTGTAGCACTCGTCCTCGAAGATCGGCACGCCGTACTCCGCCGACAGCCGCAGCATCTCGCGCCGCCGGTCCTCGGGCAGGATGCTGCCGGTCGGGTTCTGCACGGTGGGGATGGTGTAGATGTATTTCGGCGCGATGCCCTTGGTCCTGAGTTTGGCCAAGGTCTCGGCGAGCGCGTCCATCCGCAGGCCATGCTCGTCCAGCGGCACGCCGACGACCTTCGCGCCTTTCTTGCGCATGCGGGAAATGGCCCCGCCATAGGAGAACAGCTCGGCGATCACCGTGTCGCCGGGCTGCAGCAGGATTTCGTTCACCAGGTCCAGGCCCTGCAACGAGCCGGAGGTGATCAGCAGATCATCGGCGGCGCAGACGATCCCGGCATCGCGCTTCAGCTTCTCGGCCAGGAACTCGCGCAGCGGCCGGTAGCCCTGTGGGCCGCTTTCGAGCCCGTAGGTGGCCAGGGTACTGCCTTCCCGCGCCAGCACCCGTTGGACCGCCGCGATGAAGCCGTCGACCTGGATGCTCTCCGGCGCGTTGTGGCCGCCGACGAAATTGTACCGCGGGAACCCGCCGAAGCGGCCGGCCGGTCCCGGCAGGTTGGGCGCCAGAACGGCGGCATAATCGATGGCGACGGACATTAGGTCTTCCTCCCCAAGCGTGGTTAGCGCGGCACGTCGCCCTTGAGTGTGATGCGGTGCATCTCGCGACGGTGGCCGTGGTAGTCGTTGACCGGGTAGTGCTGACAGGCGCGGTTGTCCCACATCACCAGCGTACCCGGCGCCCAGCGTACCCGGCATTGAAACTCCTCGCGGGTCTGGTGCCGGAACAGGAATTCCAGCAACCCGGCACTCTCGTCCTCGGTTAAATCCTCGAAACGGACGGTGTGGCCGCGATTGACGTAGAGCGCCTTGGCACCGCTTTCCGGATGGGTGCGGATCACCGGATGGATGGCTTCGAAGCTTTTCTTCTCGGCGCCGCCATCCTTGTCGATGCGGTCCTCGCGGGTGCGGGTGACATCGGCCTTGGACGAGGCGTTGACCGCGCGCAACGGGGCGAGCAGTTGTTTCATACCGCCCGACAGCGCGTTATGAGCCGCAACCTGGCTCGCGAACAAAGTGTCGCCACCAACCGGCGGCACCTCGCGCGCCAACAGCATGGTGGCCTTGGGCGGGCGCTCCAGGTAGGTGGTGTCGCTGTGCCACAGGCCGCCGAAATTCACCGTCTCGTGCGGCAGCTTGATGATCGGCGTGATCGCCGGGAAACCGTCCAACCCCTTCACGAAGGGATAGATTGCCGGCTCGCCCACGGTCTCGGCAAAGGCGAGTTGCCGCGCCGGGGTCATGTCCTGGTCACGGAACACCAGCACATGGCGCTCCAGAAACACCCGGTTGATCACGGCGGTCGTCTCGGCCGAGGGTGTTGTGGCCAGATCGAGCCCGCGGATTTCCAGCCCGATGGCCGGAGAAAGCGGGCTGCAATCGAATGGATAATCGGTCATGGGCGTGCGGTGATGCAGGCGGGAGCACAAGCCTAGCACGATGGCTCGGGCAGGGAAGCCCTTGCTCTTGCCGGACATGGGCATGGCGCCCTAGCCTTGCTCCACAATCGTTCAAGGGAGGATCATCATGGATATCGGGATCGCCGGCCGCACGGCCATCGTTTGCGGCTCAAGCCGAGGGCTTGGGCGCGCCATCGCAACCTCATTGGGCCGTGCCGGTTGCCGCGTCGTCGTCAACGGTATCGATGTCGGTCGGCTCGATGCCGCTGCCAGGGACATCGCGTCCGTGACCGGTGCCGAGATCGTTCCCGTTGCCGCTGACGTGACGACGCCCGATGGCCAAGCGGTGTTGCTGTCGGCCTGTCCCGAGCCGGATATTCTGATCACCAACGCTGGCGGGCCGCCGTTCAAGGATTTCCGCCAGATCGACCGTGCCGCCATGCTGGCCGGGGTGACCGCCAACATGGTCACCCCGATCGAGCTGATCCAGCAGGTGGTCGACGGCATGGTCGAGCGGCGGTTCGGCCGGATCGTCAACATCACCTCGGTCTCGGTGAAAATGCCGATATTCGGCCTCGATCTATCGAGCGGCGCCCGGGCCGGGTTGACCGCGTTCCTTGCCGGAGTGTCGCGTTCGGTCGCGCATGCCAATGTCACCATCAACAATATCCTGCCGGGCTACTTCGACACCGACCGCTACCGGGCCGGCATCGACGCCACCGCCAAGGCCCAAGGCACGACACCCGAGGCGATGCACGCCCAACGGGTCGCGGCCGTGCCGGCCCAGCGCGCGGGTGACCCGGCCGAATTTGGCGACGCGGCGGCGTTCCTGTGCAGCGCCCAGGCCGGTTATATCACTGGGCAAAACCTGCTTCTGGACGGTGGTTTGTTCCAGAGCGCGTTCTGATGGGGTGCTACAGCGACGGGGGTCGCGCGCTTGGTGTGGTTCAGGGTTTCTTCCCGCGCTCGGCCAGCCAGATACCGCCGAGCACCAGGACGAGGGCCGCCCCGTGAAACACCTGGAACTCCTCGCCGAGGATCAGCACGCTCAGGGCTGAGGCGAAGATCGGCACCAGATTGACGAACACCCCGGCCCGGCCCGGCCCGATCAGATCGACGCTGCGCAGAAAGAAGATTTGCGCCACGAACGACGGGAAGATCACCACGAAGCCGACGATGGCCCATCCCTTGGCGGTCGGCCAGAAAAAATCACCCAGCGCGATCTCGGCCGTCAGCAGGGGTAGGCTGGTGACCAGGGCGGCGAACGCCATGACCGAGAACATGGCAATCCCCGAGACCGGCGGGCGGCGGCGAAGTGCGACCGTGTATCCGGCGTACAGCAGGCAAGCGATGGTGATCAGCAGATCACCGAGATTGAAGGTCAGGGTTTGCAACCGCGCCACATCGCCCTGGAAGGCCACCAGGGCGACGCCGCCGATGGTCGTGGCCACCCCGAGACCTTGGACCAACGACACGGGTGTGCGGTAGGCGAGGTAGGCTCCGATCAGCACGAACACCGGGATCGAGCCTTGAATGATGCCGATGTTGATCGCCCCGGTGGTGTGTGCCGCCGTATACATCAGGGTGTTGAACATGGTGAACCCGACGGCCCCCAGCATCAGCAGGTACGGCAGACGCTTGCGCAGCTCGGGCCAGTCGGCCGCCACCCGGCCACGCGCGAACATCAGGATCAGGATCGCGACCCCGAGCCACCGGCAGGTGGTCAGCGCCATGGGCGAAATGTCGCCGACCGCCAGCCGGCTGGCCACGGCGTTGCCGCCCCAACTCAAGGTGGTCAACGTCAACAACACATAGGCGTTGCCGAAGATCGCCGTGCCGGTCAGATGTTTCGGCGCTATCGGCACGTCGTCCCCTCGATGGCCTCGTCACCCTAGGTCAGGATGAACCCACGATACCCGTCGGCCACGATCTCCTCGCATTTCTGCACGTAGGCCGGAAACCCGGGATAGGGCATGAACACCCGGGGCTTCCCCGGAACATTGGCGCCGAGATACCAGGAATTGCAGGTTGGGAACAGCGTGCGGTCGGCCACCTCGTTGACGTGCGCCACCCAGGCGTCCTCGGCCTCCACCGTCGGCTCGATCCGCGCAACGCCGCGTTGGTTCAGATGGTCGAGGCAATCCGCGATCCAGTCGACGTGCTGCTCGATCGACGGCAGCATGTTGGTCAGCACCGACGGGCTGCCGGGGCCGGTGATGGTGAACAGATTGGGGAATCCCGCTGTCATCAGGCCGAGATAGGTACGCGGTCCAGCCACCCATTTCTCGGTCAAAGGCAGACCGCCGACGCCGCGAATGTCGATCCGGGCCAGCGCCCCGGTCATCGCGTCGAACCCGGTGGCGAACACGATGGCGTCGAGATCGTATTCCTTGCCCCGCGCGCGCAGGCCGGTCGGCGTGATCGCCTCGATCGGCCCCTTGCTGATATCGACCAGGGTGACGTTCGGGCGGTTGTAGGTTTGGTAGTAGCCGGTATCGACGCAGATGCGTTTGCAGCCGATCACTGAATCCGGGCACAGCAACTCGGCGACGACGGGGTCCTTGACCGTCTCGTGGATCTTTCGCCGCACGAAGTCGGCGGCGGTGTCGTTGGCCGCCTTGCTGGTCTGCAGGTCGGTGTACGCGCCGAGGAACACGAACCCGCCCTTTTCCCAGCGAGCTTGGTACTCGCGCTCCCGCTCCTCGGCCGAGACCGTGAAGGCCGGGGTGTCGGTGATCGAATAGAGCTGGCCGCTACGTCCCTGCTTGGCCTTGGCGCGCAAGGCCGGATAGTTCTCCTTGAACCGGCGTTCGTGCTCGGGGTCGGTCGGCGCGTTGTGGGCCGGGACCGAGAAATTCGGGGTGCGCTGGAATACGGTGAGATGGGCGGCCTGCTCGGCGATGACCGGGATCGACTGGATGGCCGAGGATCCGGTGCCGATGATGCCGACCCGCTTGCCGGTGAAATCGACGCCGTCATGCGGCCAGCGCCCGGTGTGATGGATCGCGCCGCGAAAGCTGTCCTTGCCCGGGAAGTCCGGGGTGTTGGTCGAGGACAGACACCCGGTCGCCATCACTCAATACCGTGCGGTCACCCGGTCGCCGCGGTCGGTCTCGATGGTCCAGCGGTTGGTGTCCTCGTCGAAGGCGGCGGCGGTCACGCGGGTGTTGAAGTGGATATCGCCGCGCAGATCGAACCGCTCGGCCACATGGTTGGCGTAGCGCAGGATTTCCGACTGCGGCGCGTAGCGCTCCGACCACGACCAGTCCTGCTGCAGCTCTTCGGAGAACTGGTAGGAATACTCCATGCTTTCGACGTCGCAGCGGGCACCGGGGTAGCGGTTCCAGTACCAGGTGCCGCCGACCCCGTCGCCGGCCTCGATCACCCGCGCGGCAAGGCCCATTCGGCGCGCCCGGTACAGCATGTACATCCCGGCGAATCCGGCACCGACGATCGCCATGTCCAGGCTATCGGTGATGGGGCTGCGATCAGGTGAAGCGGTGTCGGGCATGTGAAGGCTACCGTGCTGTCTCTCGATGATGGGGACGCAGTTCGATGAACGGACCGCGGAGCGGATGGGATGGTGACCGATTGGCGCGAAGCCTTATACAGGCGCTATCCTTCTACCCGACGACACCCGCGACAAGGAAGATGCTTATGGACGCTCTTGATGCCGCCGTGCTGCCGACGGGCATTCGCGCGCGTTTCGTGGACAACGGCAATGGCCTCGCCATGCACGTGCTGGAGGCTGGCTTCGAGGAGACGGGGCGGCCGTGTGTTCTGTTGCTGCACGGCTTTCCAGAGCTGGCTTACAGCTGGCGCAAGGTGATGCCGTCCTTGGCGGCGGCGGGGTATCATGTGGTGGCCCCGGACCAGCGTGGCTATGGCCGCACCACGGGTTGGGAGGGCGACTACGACGCCGACCTCGGCCCGTTCCATATCCTTAATCTGGTGCGCGATACCCTGGGGCTGGTGGCCGCCTTGGGCCATCGGTCCGTGGCGGCGGTGGTGGGCCATGATTTCGGCTCGCCGGTGGCGGCGACCTGCGCCTTGGTCCGACCGGATGTGTTCCGGTCCGTGGTGTTGATGAGCGCGCCTTATTCGGGCCCACCGCCACTTCTGAGCGCGGCGTCGGCCGGAAGCGTTCCCGGCGGAGCCGCCGAGGGCCTGTCCAACGTCGGGCTCAACGAGGCGCTGGCGGCGCTGGAGCGGCCGCGCAAGCATTATCAATGGTACTACTCGACCCGCGATGCCAACGACGACATGTGGCATTGCCCGCAGGGTGTTCACGATTTTCTGCGCGCCTATTACCACATGAAAAGCGCCGATTGGGCGCCGAACCGGCCGTATCCGCTGGGGTCATGGACGGCGGAGGAACTGGCCAAGCTGCCGACCTACTACGTCATGGATCGCGACAAGACCATGGCCGAGACCGTGGCGCCGGAGATGCCGTCGGCGGCCGGGATCGCCGCCTGCGGCTGGCTGCTGGATGACGCGTTACGGGTCTATAGCGCGGAGTATGGCCGGATCGGCTTTCAGGGCGGGCTGCAGTGGTATCGCTGTGTGACCGGCGGCCTGTTCGCCGCCGAGCTGAAGACCTTCGCCGGCCGAACCATCGACGTGCCGTCCTGCTTCATCGCCGGCAGCAGCGACTGGGGCATCCACCAGAAACCCGGTGAATTCGAGACCATGCAGAGCCGCGCCTGCACCGATATGCGCGGCTGTCACCTGGTGGACGGCGCGGGGCATTGGGTGCAGCAAGAACAACCCGAGGCCGTCAGCCGCCTGCTGCTCGACTTCTTGCGGCCCGGGTGAGCACCTGCACCGCCATCCGCGACCCGGACGGACCATCCAAAGGGCGCAGCGGACCGTTTGGCGCCCGTAACGCGCACTGATGGTAGCAGGAGGTATAGTTATCCCGTTGAGTTTATTTGTTTTACAATTAATCGCGGAATTTATTTAGAGCCTCTTCAATTTAATCTCGGTCATACCCTGCGGCGGCGAAGTAGTTTTCGCATTCGGTCGGTGTGAAGGTTTCTATAGCCTTGGCGACCGCAT
>JABMNR010000172.1 GCA_013203465.1 Alphaproteobacteria bacterium | reverse complement strand
GCACCGTACCGTTCGTCGCCAAGGCGACCGGCGTGCCGATCGCCAAGATCGCCAGCCGGGTGATGGCCGGCGAGAAGTTGGCCAATTTCACCTTGCCCGCCGGCGATCCCGACCACATCGCCATCAAGGAAGCGGTGTTCCCGTTCGCCCGGTTCCCCGGCACCGACATCATCCTGGGCCCGGAGATGAAGTCGACCGGCGAGGTCATGGGCATCGACCGCAGCTTCGGCTTGGCCTTTGCCAAGGCGCAGCTTGCCGCGGGCGTCGTGCTCCCCCGGACCGGAACGGTGTTCGTATCGGTCAAGGACGCCGACAAGGCGGCGATCGTCGTCATCGCCCATGACTTACGCGCGCTCGGTTTCACGATCATGGCGACGGACGGCACCGCCGATGCGCTGAAACAAGCCGGGATCAACGCCAACCGGGTGAAGAAAGTGCTCGAGGGGCGGCCGCACGTGGTCGACAATATGTTGTCCGGGCACGTCGATCTGGTGATCAACACCACCGAGGGCGCGCAAGCCATCCGCGACAGTTTCAGCTTGCGCCACACCGCACTCACCCACAATATTCCCTACTATACGACCGTGGAGGGTGCCCGAGCGGCGGTCCGGGCGGTTGAGGCTACGATGGCCGGCCATCTTGAAGTTACCCCTCTGCAGACCTACCTCGTCGGATCGTTCTGACGTTCGCGGGTCGGCGGTGCCCCTAGCATGGCGTTTGGGGACACACGGTCGCGGTTCCGATCCAGGCTGACCGTACGTGGCGTCCGGGACCGATGGATGAAGCTTTGTGGGTGAGTGCGTAGGCCAATGGAAAAAATTCCAATCACGGCACACGGTTTCGACCGTTTGCAAGCCGAGCTAAAACAGCTGAAGTCGGTGGAGCGGCCGGCCGTCATCAAAGCGATCGCCGAGGCGCGCGAGCATGGCGACCTGTCGGAAAACGCCGAGTACCACGCCGCGCGCGACCGGCAGTCCTTTATCGAGGGCCGGGTGGCCGAGCTTGAGGACGTGATCAGCCGCTCTGAGGTGATCGACCCGAAGAAACTCTCGGGCGAGACCGTGACCTTCGGCGTGACCGTCGGGGTGGCTGACGAGGACACCGACGAGGAAACGACCTACACCATCGTCGGGCCGTACGAAGCCGACATCTCCAAGGGGCTGATCTCCACCGCCTCGCCGATCGCCCGCGCGCTGATTGGCAAACGGGTCGGTGACAGCGCCGAGGTCGCGGCCCCACGCGGCGCCAAGAGCCTGGAAATCCTGTCGATCAGGATTCAGTAGCGACCGCGTCTCATCCCTCCACTACCTCACCCCCGTGGTGGCCGCCCCCGTGGTGATCGCCGGCGTGGTGACCCTCGGGCTCCTCGTCGATCGGCACGCCGGGCAGCCGCTTGCGGGTGCGGATCACCAACGCGGTCTTGACGTTGGAGACCAGCGGCGCCGGCGTCAGCTTGGAGGTCAGGAAGCGCTGGAACGCATCCCAATCCTTGGCCACGATCTTCAGCAGGAAATCCGCCTCGCCCATCAGCATGTGGCACTCGCGGACCTCGGGCCAGTCGCCGACCATCTGCTCGAACCGCCCCAAATCGGCTTCAGCCTGGCTGGTCAGGCCGACGTGGGCGTAGATCGTCACCGTGAATCCGAGGTGTTCCGGCGATATGTCGGCATGGTATCCCCGGATGAAACCGGCTTCCTCCAGCGCCCGCACGCGACGAAGACAAGGCGGCGCGGAAATCCCGGCCCGGCTCGCCAGCTCCACGTTGGTCATTCGCCCATCGTCTTGCAGGTCTCGAAGAATGCGACGATCGATTCGGTCCAGTTTCACGCGACGCATCGCGCGGCTCCCTGTTGAGTGTCGGGGGTACGGGCAAACGGCCCAAAACGACGTTCTAGATAAACCTGGAGACCTTATGAAGCAAGATTATTACCTTTTTGTGATATAAATTTCCACGAATCCCGCCGAGTCATCCCGAATCAAATCCACACCCGCCATGACCGTCCCCGCCATGACCGTCCCTGCCGAGCCGCTGACCTGGATTCTGACCGATGGTACGGTCGGCATGGAGGTTCAGTGCCTCGGGCTGGCCAACGCCGCCGGGTTGTTCCCCATCATCAAGCATATCGCCCCGAGCCTGATGCTGCGCGCGCTACCAACGCTGGGCGCGATGCCCGGCGTGCCGGCGGCCTCCGGCGGCGATCCGATCGTCCCGCCCTGGCCCGACGTGGTGATCTCCTGCGGTCGGCGCACCGCGGGCGCGGCCCTGGCAATCAAGCGGCTGGGCGGTGGCAAACCGTTTCTCGCCCACATTCAGGATCCCCGGCTTAACCCGGCGCTGTTCGATCTGTTGATCGTGCCGCAACACGACCCGACGCGCGGCCCCAACGTCATCACCACCCTGGGCGCCTTGAACCCACACGACACCACCCGACTGGCCGAAGCCGCCGAGCCCTGGATGGCCCGGATCGCCGGTCTGCCCCACCCGCGTGTGGCGGTGAACGTCGGCGGCAGCAACAAACGCTACCGCTTCTCGCCAAATGCCGTCGCCCGCTTCGTCGATCAGCTCCGCCAGCTAACCGACACCACCGGGGGGAGCCTGTTGGTTGCCGCTTCCCGCCGCACCGATCCCGCGACGCGACAAGCGCTTGCGGCGGGCTTGGCCGACCGGCCGGCGTTGGTGTGGACCGGCGATGGCGACAATCCCTACCTCGCTTTCCTGCACCTGGCCGATGCGATCGTCGTCACCTCGGATTCGGTCAACATGGTCTCGGAAGCCTGCACCACCGGCAAGCCGGTGCACGTGGCGACCGTCGAGCCCGAGAGCGGTCGGCTCGCCGTCTTTCACGCCCGGCTGCGCGCCGGGGGCTACACTCGCGCGTTCGAGGGACGGCTGGAACGTTGGGATTACACGCCGCTGGACGAGACCCAGCGGGTGGGTGTCTTGTTGCGGAAACGCCTCGGGCTTTGAACCCGCCGTTGCCGCCCGACCCCCGCATCGGGTATGCCTCAGCAACACGCGCGCGGACGGACGGCATGGCCCTCAAGATTGACACCTTCTCCAACCAGACCGGCGGCTTCAGCTTCTTCAAAGCAGTTGGCCATCCGATTACGGCGGAGGCAACCAACGTCCTGCTGGATCGACTGTCGGCGCTCGGTCCGGTCGCGCTGTACGACCCGATGGGGCATCTGAGCACCCTGGCGGAACTGCATGATCTGACGCGGCTCGACATCGCTGGGGTTTATGTCCAAGCGGTCGAGCGGCTGAGCGAGACGATCCTGGGACACGCCGTCCGACCAGTGACGGCCCTGTCCGAGAGCGGCGCCAAGGCCGTCCTGCTGGCCGGGTTCGATGCGGGACGGGCGGCCGATCATATCCGCCATCTGCTGCCCCCAGGGACCGAGCTGGTCACCCTGGACGCGGTGCGCTTGCCGGACGCCATGCTGACCAATCCGCGCAAGTATCTCGATCCGCTGAACTTCGCGACCAATCACGGGTTCCTGCGTGACGAGGCCGGACGGCACACCCGGCTGGTCACCGCCAATTACTGGACCGGCTACGGTGCCAAGGATTTGCGGCTGTGGTTGCGGTTGTTCGACCGTGATGGGCATACGCTGGCGAGTTGGGAAGAACCGCTGCGCAACGGTCTTTCCGGCATCGTGATCGACAGCGCGGCGATACGCGCCCGCTTCGGCCTTGGTGATTTCGCCGGCACGCTGTTCATCCACGCCATCGGCGCCAAGGGCCATGACGTGGTGAAATACGCCGTCGATACCTATGGCGACGCGCCCGACGAGCTGTCCTGCACCCATGACGCCAACGCCTGGCCGGCCGATCTTTATGCCGGACTGCCGGCGCCGCGCGCTGGTGAGCGGGTGACGTTGTGGCTGCAGAATGCGCACCCGGCCCCGGTACCGGCGGGGGCGATCGGGCTCAATCTCATGGGCCGGGATGAGGTGCGTACGCTGGACGCCGCTATTCCGGGGTTCGGCTGTCATCCGGTCGACCCGGCCGCGCTGTTCCCGGAAAGCCGCTGGCCGGCTCAGTTCGAGTTACGCACCGGCAAGCACGTGGTCCGTCCCCGCTACGAGCTGCGGTCGGGCAACGGACGAAACCGCATGGCTCATGTGAACGTTGAACGGGTCGACCTGAAACCCGATCCGGCGATCGCCAAGGCGTCCACCCATCTCGGCAAAGGCTATGTCTTGCCGGCGCCGATCCTGCCGGTCGCGCGTTACCGCTCCCACGCGCTGCCGACACCGATGTCGACGGCCCAGGCCAAATTGCCGATCGCGCTGTTGCTGATGGACGCCGACGGCACCGAGATCATCCGTCACCGCTTCGGTGTGTTGGACCGATCGGACAGTGTGGCGGTCGAAACGACGGCGCTGCTTAACGGTAGCCAATTACCGTCCGGCTACGGTCATATGGAGTTGGTCTACGACTTCACGGATGGCGGCGAGGATCAGGCCGACGGTTGGCTGCACGGCCTGTTCCGCTATGAGGATATCGAAACCGGCCACGCCGCCGACACCAGTTTCGGCGCCCACGTCTTCAACGGCGTGATGACCTTCAAGGGTGAACCGCAAAGCTATGGCGGTCCGCCGCCGGGGTTGTCGACCCGGCTGTTCCTGCGACTCGGCAACAACATGGTCGGCGGCGGGATGGCTGGCGGCGGGTTGGACACTTACTGCCACCTGATCTATCCGGCCTCCACACCATGGCACCCGGCCTCGTCCACCATCCTGGTGCTGACCGCCACGGACGGCGCCGAGATCGCCGCCACACCGCTGACAATCCCTTGCGGCGGCTCACGGTTGTGGCGGGCGAGCGCGATGTTCACGGCCGAGGATCTGGTGGCGGCGGGGGATGGCGGTTACGTGTTGATTCGCGATGCCACCTGCCGCCTGTTCGGCTATCATGGGTTGATCCGGGACGACCACGCCTTCTCGCTCGATCATATGTTCGGATTCTGAAACTTTCGGCCCGGCCTTCCCATTCGGTTGGGCCGCGACGATGTGGCACGAGAGACATGACCACCGTTCGGTTGAGACCAGTCGCCGCGATCCCTATCTTGGGCGCAGTGCAACATGACATGACGACACGGCGGAGGACGGCATGGCCGAGCATCGGGTAAAGGTTCTGATCATCGGCGCCGGGGCCGCCGGATTGACCGCGGCCATCTACACCGCGCGCGCCAACCTGTCGCCGGTGCTGATCGCCGGGCTGCAGCCGGGCGGTCAGATGACCATCACCACCGACGTCGAGAACTACCCCGGCTTCGCCGATGTGATCCAGGGCCCCTGGCTGATGGAGCAGATGCAGAAGCAAGCCGAGAACGTCGGCACCACGGTGGTCTCCGACATCGTTACCCAGGTTGATTTCGCCGCCCGGCCGCTACGCTGCGTCTGCGATTCCGGCGATGTGTATCTCGCCGATGCCGTGATCGTCGCCACCGGGGCGCAAGCCCGTTGGCTCGGCCTGCCGAGCGAGCAGCATTTCAACGGCCGCGGCGTGTCCGCCTGCGCCACCTGCGACGGGTTCTTCTACCGTGACAAGGACGTGGTGGTGGTCGGTGGCGGCAACACCGCCGTCGAGGAGGCGCTGTACCTCGCCAACATCTGCCGCTCAGTCACCCTGGTGCACCGCCGCGACAGCCTGCGGGCCGAGAAGATCATGCAGGAGCGGCTGTTCCGGCATGAGAAAATCTCCCTGGTCTGGGACAGCGTGGTGGACGAGGTGCTAGGCGGCGGCGGGCCAACCGGCGGGGTCGAGGCCGTGCGGGTGAAGAACCTCAAGACGGGCGTGATTACCGATATCCCGGCCGAGGGATTGTTTGTGGCGATCGGCCATGACCCGGCCACCAAGCCATTCATCGGCCAGCTGCCGACCGACACCGAGGGTTACCTGATCGCCGAACCCGGATCGACCCGAACCGCCGTGCCCGGTGTGTTCGCCGCCGGCGACTGTGTCGACAAGGTGTTCCGCCAAGCGGTCACGGCCGCCGGCATGGGTTGTATGGCGGCGTTGGAGGCAGAGAAGTATCTCGCCGAGATGGCGGACGCGAACCGCGTTGCCGCCGAGTGATCGGGCGCCGACACTAGAGTCGGATGGGCGGCGGGAGGCAGCATGGATTGGGACAAACTCAGAGTGTTTCACGCGGTCGCGGAAGCCGGCAGCTTCACGCATGCCGGTGAGACGCTCAATCTCAGCCAGTCTGCTGTCAGCCGTCAGATCAGCCATCTGGAAGAAAGCCTCAAGCTGCCGCTGTTCCACCGGCATGCCCGAGGTCTGATCCTGACCGAACAGGGCGAGATCCTGTTCCAGACCGCGCGCGAGGTGTTCGCCAAGCTGTCCACGACCGAAGCGCTTCTGTCCGAGGGCAAGGACCGGCCGAAGGGGCCGCTGCGGCTGACCAGCACCGTGGCGCTGGGTTCCAATTGGTTGAGCGCGCGTCTCGGCGCCTTCCTTGAACTCTACCCCGAGATCAACCTCACGGTGATCCTCAACGACAGTGAGCTTGATTTGTCGATGCGCCAGGCCGACGTGGCGCTCCGATTGACGCCGCCACGCCAACCGGACTTGATCCAGCGGCACCTGAAGGTGATCAAATTCCACCTCTACGCCACCCCCCAGTACCTGAAGACGTGGGGCATGCCCAAGGCGCCGTCGGACCTGATCGATCATCGGCTGGTGGTCTATGGCGAAACCTCGCACCCGCCGTTTCCGAACGTCAATTGGTTGCTGGATGTCGCCGGCGGATCGCACAATCGGCCCGGTTCGGTGGTGCGGATCAATAATTATTTCGGTATTTTCCGGGCGGTGCAAACCGGGGTCGGCATCGCCGCCCTGCCGGACTTCATGGCGCGTGACGATGTCAATCTGGTCCGTGTCCTGCCCGATCTGGAGGGCCCGCAGGTGCCCGCGTTCTTCGTCTATCCCGAGGAATTGCGCCACTCCAAGCGCATCATGGTGCTGCGCGACTTCCTCATCCAGGAAGTCGCGAAATCCCAGTTCTGATGTTTTCGCAGACCAAGCTATGCGTCAGACGCATAGCCGGTTTGTCAAAATCGGGTTGGTCGTTAACCATTTTACAACCTATTTCATCCATTGTGTTGATGTTGCATCGCAACATCCTCTGAGCTCCCCGCTCAGAGCAGGGCCCTCCGGGGTCCTAAGTCTCCCAGACGTGAAGCCTCCCTGTTCAACTTGCCCCGGACCCTTAGAGCGGCTTGAAGGAAATGTGAATCAAGGGATTCCCAAACGGGTTCACACATGATTCTGTGTCCCAAGTAGATCTGGGAGGCAGATATGGGGTTTTGCTACGGGAATGATCTTCGTTTCCGGGTTGTCGAGGCGATCG
>JABMNR010000171.1 GCA_013203465.1 Alphaproteobacteria bacterium | reverse complement strand
GTCCTTTTTCGACCGGATCACGCTTCGGGCGACCGTCAGATGCAAGCTGATTGCATGTGATACCGATCCGAGGCACACTTTTTGGGTTGGGAGGATCTCATATGGAGAATCTCGGATAAAGCTCATTGTTGAGGATGCCGGTGCCACGCTTGAAATGACCGTGAATGGTGGTTGGCCCCCAAGCTTTGCCGGATGGACAAGGTGTTCCTTCGCCGTTTAACTCGATGGCAATGGCGCGCGGCGCTTTGCCGTCGGCATACTCTTCGAATATGCGCCGGACGATTGCTGCCTGCTCATCGTTGATGATCCGCTCACCGCGAATAGGCTCGCCATCGGCAGTGAATTTCTTGACCACATCGTAGCCATAACTATTGCCACCGCCAGACTTGCCCGCCTCCACACGTCCGCGCAGGCCCCGCCGCGTCTTGTCGGCAAGGTCCTTGAGGAAGAGGGCGTTCATCGTGCCCTTGAGGCCCACATGAAGGTCCGAGATCTCGCCTTCGGACAGGGTGACGATCTTTACGCCTGCGAAGACCATACGCTTGTAGACGCCGGCAATGTCTTCCTGGTCCCGGCTCAGACGATCCATCGCCTCTGCGAGAATGACATCGAAGCGTCCGGACAGAGCAGCGGCAATCAGGTCCTGAATGCCGGGCCGCATGAGACTTGCGCCCGAGATGGCATGATCCGTGTAGCTATCGAGAACCGCCCAGCCTTCGCGCTCGGCATATTCCTGGCACAACCGAAGCTGATCATCAATCGAGGCTTCCCGCTGATTGTCCGATGAATATCGGGCGTAGATCGCGACTTTGGTCATAGTGGCTCGTCCCCATTTTCCGGCTCAATATCCTGTGGCTCGTTATCATTTGCCGCCTGTTCGAGAAACTCCCGCGCTGCCTGCCGTCCTAGTATCCTAGCAATCTCCAAAACGCGCGGATCGACAGGATTCCCCGATTCATTGGCAAAATCGCGCGGGATCGGATCATTGTCGTTCGCGGCGGCATCGAGATCGAGCCATACGCTCGGTTTCTCCCTGGAAACCATCCTGCCTCCTTTCCTGAGCCGGTGGGCCCAAATTTAAGGAGACAAAAGAAATGACAACGTGTCAAATAGAATAACGCAATAATACCAATAAGTTAAGTCCTATTCACGCCCATCCGATCAAATTCTATTCCGCCTACGTCTTATTCAGTCCAAGTCAATCCGGTTGAGTTTCTTCTGTAATTTTTTTGGAAGGCGGAGCACTACGCGGCCTCGATGCGTTTGACCTTGATCTTTCTTTCCAAGTCACGCGATTGGGCGAGGTCGAAAGCCAACTGCATGCCGAGCCAGGTTTCCGGAGTTGAGCCGAACGCCTTCGACAACCGGTACGCCATTTCGATGGAAACGGACGCCTTCTCGTTCACGAGGTTGGAGAGCGTTTGGCGCCCGACGCCAAGCCTCTTTGCCCCTTCAGTGACCGACAGGTCCAAGGGGCTCAGGCAATCCTCGCGCACAATGGCGCCTGGATGCACAGGGTTCTTCATCGCCATGTTAGGACCTCCTAATGATAATCCATATAATCGACATCTACGGCGTGCCCGCCCCCAAACCGAAATGTCACCCGCCAATTGCCTGAAACCGAGACCGCAAAATGGCCCTTCATGTTGCCCTTGAGCCGGTGCAACCGAAAGCCGGGCAGGTCCATTCCTTCAGGCCCGCTACTTCGGTCCATAGCGGTCAGGATACGCGCCAACTTTGCGACGTGGCCCGGCGCGATCTTCGCCGAGCGTCCGTCTTCATAAAGCGCTTTCAAGCCGCGATGGCGGAACGATTTGATCACTTCTCAAGTGTATGGTGTCGATCGACAGATGTCAACAACCCATTGCCTGCTCAAGCTAAATGGCCGTGTGCCTCTTTCCGCGTGTCGTAGCTTTATCCTGTTTCCCTCATGCCAATCGCACACTTATACCTGACGTTCCGCGCATAGTTGCTGGCGCCGAATGGAGCGCCGTCCCAAGGCGAGTGATTGCCAATCCCCGCAGTCTGAATCCTTCGCAGGTCACCGCCACCCAAGCGGCCTTTATTTGCGGCTTGTCTACCGGGTCCGCTTCCGCCGGCAACCTCGGCCATCAACTTTTTTCCCCTGGCTACGCCATTCCTCGCGAGACAAAAAAGTCTTGGCCTTCGGTCCTCTGCTTTGCTCCGGCCGCTCGCGCGGTGCAGGCGTCTTCGTCCTCCGGCTTAACGACAGCCATCAAGGCCGCGATGGGCGCGGCTTCAAAAGCGAAGGATCAGACAAATGGCTACCATCGGCACATTCACTCAAACCAAAGACGGCTTCACCGGCACAATCCGCACCCTGGCGCTCAACGCCAAAGCCAAGATCGTTCCCGACGAGCACAAAGCCAACGAGGCCGCTCCCGACTACCGGGTCTTCTCCGGCACTGTCGAACTCGGCGCAGGCTGGAAGCGCACCGCCAAGAATGGCGAGCAACGCGCATATGTTTCTCTTAAGCTCGACGACCCGAGTTTCCCGGAGCCGATATACGCGGCGTTGTTCGAGGATGATGAAGGAGGTGCGCGGCTTGCGTGGAGTAGGGCCAAGCCAAGGGACGCCTCCTAGTCGCGCAACTCAGACATATGGTCCCCATTAATCCGCCTTCCTCGCGCACCGGCAGCATCGCGGCGAACCGTTAGAGTAAACGCGCCGCACGCTCCTCCGACTCTCAGCCAGGATGGGAGGGCACTCTCAGCAGCCGTTCGAGCCGCCCCATGGGCATCAACGGCTCGGGGCGTTTCAACGAAAGAAGATCAAGCCGAGCGCACTAGGTCGGCCTTTGATAGCCTCACCAATGTCTCTTCAATCAAACTCACGGCTTCTTCAACTTCTTCGTCCCTTGTGCCGAAGCCGAAGCTAAAGCGAACCGACGATTCGGCCTCATCGCCACTCAGACCGATGGCTTTTGCCAAACGGCAACTGTGGACTCGTTTCTGCAATACACGCACTAATTAGATCTCCTTGCCCCGTGTCGCCGCGTGAGCTTTCGCGTTACGGGCTTATCCCGGTTCCGGGCTAAAATACTTGTCGAACTTATTTGCGACTCCGTCATACTCTTCGGCATTCGGTGGGCTTTCGCCTTTTTGGGCGATGTTGGCCCATTTGGCCGAATAGTCTCGGTTAAGTTCGAGCCAAGCCTCTGCGCCTTGATCGGTGTCCGGCAGGATCGCTTCCGCCGGGCACTCCGGTTCACATACGCCGCAGTCGATGCATTCGTCGGGATGAATCACCAGCATATTTTCACCCTCATAGAAGCAATCGACCGGACAGACCTCCACGCAGTCCATGTATTTGCATTTGATGCAAGATTCGGTGACGACATAGGTCATGGCCGGTCTCCGCCAGGAGCAAGAAGTCCTTTCACGCGAGCGCGTTTTTTTGTCGTCCAGTCGGTCATCGGCAGGGTGTCCATTCGGGGGGTTACATCTGGCGCGTCACCATCAGCTTCTTGATCTCGGCGATGGCTTTCGCGGGGTTAAGACCCTTCGGGCAGGTTTGGGTGCAGTTCATGATCGTGTGGCAGCGGTAGAGGCGGAACGGGTCCTCGAGCTGGTCGAGGCGCTCGCCGGTGGCCTCGTCCCGGCTGTCGGCGATCCACCGGTAGGCTTGGAGCAAAACGGCAGGGCCAAGATATCGGTCGGGGTTCCACCAATAGCTCGGACAGCTCGTGGTGCAGCAGAAGCACAGAATGCAGTCCTCCAGACCGTCGAGCCTGGCACGGTCCTCCGGACTTTGCAGCCGTTCCCGCTCGGGTGAGGGTGTGACCGTCTTGAGCCAGGGTTCGATCGACGCGTATTGCGCAAGGGCGTGGGTCAAATCGGGAACCAGATCCTTGATCACCGGCATATGCGGCAACGGATAGACCTTCACAACTTTCCTGATCTCGGCGATCGGCTTGATACAGGCGAGCGTGTTGATGCCGTCGATATTGAAAGCACAGGAGCCGCAGATGCCCTCGCGGCACGAGCGGCGGAACGTCAGTGTCGAGTCGATCTCGTTCTTGATCTTGATGAGGCCGTCCAGAACCATCGGCCCGCACGTGTCGAGATCAACCTCGTAAGTGTCTATGCGCGGATGCTGGCCATCGTCCGGATTCCAGCGATAAACTTTGAAAATTTTGGTTCTCGCGGCGCCGATCGGTTGCGGCCAGATGTGGCCGGCGGTCACCCTTGAATCGGCCGGGAGGCGGAGCTGTACCATCTCAGATGATTTCGACGTCGGGGTCTTGCGTGAAGGCGTCCAACTGCTGCGTAGATAAAACGATGTGCGCTCCGCCGTCCCGGCTCACCAACACTGCCTGGCGAGGCGTCTTGCCCCAAGACCATGATGTGTAGTCGGGCAGCATAAGATCGTATCTGCCGAACGGGATGACAGGACCACCGTCACCGCGCAGCACGACCGGGAAGAATACCAGTGCAGTTCTCGCAGTCGAACCTGTGTCCGGATCAGCCGTCAGCGACATGGGCTGAGAGGCCGACCCATGCCCGTCTTCGTCAGTCTCAACACTGTTTTGCGCCCCGAACGTCCGTGCGGCGAAGCCTTGATACATGGCACTTTCCTCTATCCCGACAGGGCCACGCCTTTGCCTTGCAGGAGCGGCCGCAGTTCACTGTTCTTGTGCATCTCGCGCACGATGTCGCAGCCGCCAACCAATTCACCCTTGACGTAGAGCTGCGGGATGGTCGGCCAATTCGAGTAGTCCTTGATGCTCTGGCGCAGCGCGTCGTCTTCAAGCACGTTCACGGGCGTAAACGAAACGCCGAGCTGAGACAGGATCTTGGTCACGGCTGCCGAAAACCCGCATTGCGGGACCTCGGGCGTGCCCTTCATGAAAAGCACCACGTCGTTGGCGGCGATGGTCGCGCCGATTTGCTCGAGCGCTGGCTTGGTCGTCATGTCTTTCCTCCTTTTTTGGCCTCATTGTTGACAATGCCGACCAGGATGATCCCTTCGGCGTTTCGGTGCGGACCGACACAGCGATCAGTGCATGCTGGTGGATTGCATGTGTGGCTCCATGGCGACGGGTTCGGCTTCGTCGCTGGCCAGTTCGCCGGTGCTCTGCTGCGCGATATCGGCCAGTGATATCTGATCCAGGAACAGCAGGATGTGGCTTTTAAGCGATTCCCACAGAAGGTCCGTGCCATGAATGTTCTGGATCGTTTCTGGTTCGAGCGTGACGGCGTTCAGGGGGCGGACCGGCAGGCCGTGCGGCTCGTCGAAGGCCCGAAAGACTTCGGCCACGGTGATCCGGTGGGCAGGTCTGGCGAGGGTATAGCCGCCGCCGGGTCCATGTCTCGCCCTGACCAAGCCAGCCATGCGCAGCCGCGCCATGAGGGTTTCAGTGTACGACACGGATCGATTGATCCAGTTGGCGAGGCCTTGCGCCGTGCAGGGCGAGTCTCCCCTCTGCGCTGCCAGGCGCACCAGGGTCTCCACACCCATATAGGCGCTGCTGCTGATTTGCATTTTGTTGCCACCTCCGCTCCAGTGAAGCCACTTAGTATCGAAACCGAACCAGTTTAATATGGACTCCAAACTACCACCTTGTCAATATAGTTTGGAATCGCTACTATATGACCCTGCGAGGATGAGGGGCAGGCAGAAGGAGGCTGAAATGGACAGTCGCGTCATCGCCGAGTTGGTCGTGCATCTCGGGCGTATCGCGTTCGGCGATGGTCTCGTCGAGGGGCTGACGCCGGGCCAATGGGCCGTGCTCAGATACTTCGCGCGCGCCAATCGCTTTTCGCGGACGCCTTCGGCCTTTGCCGCATTTCACAGCACGACCCGAGGCACAGCCTCCCAGGCGATCAAGAGCCTGGTGGCGCAGGGCCATCTGAGACAGACCCGATCCGAGACCGATGGCCGCAGCGTCCGACTGGACCTCACCGATAAGGCCAGGGCGATAACCGCCAAAGATCCCCTCGAAGCCCTGGTGGGGGCCGCGGACGCCCTCCCCCCCGGCGTCCGCGGCCATTTTGTCAATGCCCTGCAGCGCATGCAGGGCCACGTCGCCTCGGAGAAGGACAAGCCCTTCTTCGGCACTTGCGAGACGTGCGATCATCTCGAAGGCGACGGTTGTTGCATGGAAGGGCTGCTTCCCTATGCCTGCGGGTTCGTGAGTGAACCGCTGATCGCAGAGGAGTTGAACGAGATCTGCATCAACTTCGCGCCCGGCAAGCCCGCGACCCCACGGATCCCCGATGCAGGATCCGCACAGCGATGACCAGGCTTTCTCCGAATGTCCTCACCATCGTCGATGGTGACGTCACCATCGATGCCGAGGCGCTGGCGCCGAAGCTCTCCCTCTCCGTCGAAGCTCTGAAAGAGAAAATGGCCAAAGGGCTCGTCACCAGTATCGCCGAGACCGGCGTCGACGAAGATGCTGGGTGTACACGTCTCACCTTCCGCTATCGCGCGCGGATCTGGCGCGTGGTGGTGGAAGCCGATGGGACGCTTGTCGAATGCCCCGTACCGACGGGCAAGCCGCCTGCCACGAAGTATCCGTTCAGTCTGCTCGATCTCGTGAAGGACGCATCATGACAGCCATTTCCGACGCCCTTGAAGACAACACGATCGCCGTCTCCGAGGAGCCGCCCCTCAATATCAGGGTGCGGCCGTTTCTGGAACGGGTAGCGCGACGGCGAGTACCGATCACCTACCAGGATTTGGCCAAAGCGCTGCAGCTCTCACCACCCAACACGATCCATCAGCTCACGGTCGCACTGGAATACCTCATGGAGGAGGATGCCGCCGCTGGTCGCCCGTTGATTGCGGCGCTCGTGATCAGCAGGGCGCGGGGCGGTTTGCCTGCCCCTGGCTTCTTCGACTGTGCCCGGCGAGTGGCGCGGTATTCGGGGACCGAGGACGGTCCTGAAGCCTGGGCCTTTCACGCATCGGCATTCAACGCGGCTGTCACATTCTGGGGCGCCGCTGCGGAAGCCACAGGTGCGGTTGATATCACATGACCTCTTTTTCCGCAGCGTCTGGGAAGCAGGACCGAATGCGCCTCGTGTCTGAGCGCCGCGCCGAGGGACGGCAACCGCGCGTGGTCATTGTCGGCGCCGGCTTTGGCGGGCTCACGGTCGCCAAGAACCTCGCCAAAACACCCGTGGAGGTCACGCTAATTGACCGCGAGAACCACCATCTCTTCCAGCCGTTGCTCTACCAGGTGGCGACGGCAGGGCTGTCGCCGGCGGACATCGCTTGGCCCATTCGCCGGCTCGTCCGTCGGCAGAAGAACACCCGCGTCCTGTTCGGAGAAGTCACCGGCGTCGATCGAGCCCGCAAACGAGTCATCTTGGGCGATCGCGAGATCGGCTACGACATTCTGGTGCTCGCGACCGGCGCGGCGCACGGCTATTTCGGCAACGACGGCTGGGCCGCCCACGCGCCGGGTCTGAAGGGGATCGACGACGCAACGGAGATCCGCCGACGATTGCTTCTGGCGTTCGAGCGCGCCGAGATAGAGCGCGACCCTGAAAAACGCCGCCGGCTCTTGACCATCGTCATCGTCGGCGGCGGACCGACCGGCGTCGAAATGGCGGGAGCCGTGGCGGAACTTGCGCGCATGGCGCTTGCGGCCGACTTCCGCGCCATCGATCCCGGAAAGACCCATGTGGTGCTGGTCGAGGCCGGCCCCAGGCTGCTTGCGGGGTTTCCGGAGCACCTGTCTCGCTACGCCGCCGACGCGCTTGCCCGCCTGGGCGTGGACGTCCGATTGGCGCGCGCCGTGACGGATTGCGATGCGGCCGGCGTCACCCTAGGCGACGAAACCGTGTTGGCGGCTACAGTGATCTGGGCGGCCGGTGTCAAGGCCTCGCCGGCCGCCGACTGGCTCAGGTTGGAAGCCGATCGCGCCGGTCGCGTCCCGGTCGGCCCCAACCTCAAACCACCGGGTGCGGAGGATATTTTCGTCATCGGCGACACGGCGCTCGCCCGTGATGCCGCCGGCGCAGCTCTGCCCGGCATCGCCCCCGTCGCCAAGCAGCAGGGCGCCTATGTGGCCAACGCGATCAAGGCGCGGGCCGCCGGCAAGGCCGCACCGCCGCCCTTCCGCTATCGCGATCGAGGCCAGCTGGCCACGGTCGGGCGCAAGGCGGCCGTCATCGTGTACAAACGCCTGCGTATCAAGGGCCGGCTTGCATGGTGGATATGGGGCGTTGCCCATATCTATTTCCTCATCAGCCTGCGCAATCGGCTGCTCGTCACGACGCAGTGGCTCTGGTCCTATGTGACCTTCGAGCGCGGCGCGCGGTTGATCACTGGCACGCGCGCGCCGCCAGAAAGCGACCAAACAGACACACGCACCAAAACCGCGCCGTCGCCTGACGGACAGGAAGCGGCGTAAACGTCGAACGGTACCTGTGGCGGGAAACAACAGGACTCATCAAACAAGGACAGTTGCAAGATGTTCAATCAGACAGACCGCCGGAAGGGCGAGCACATCGCAGGAACCGATCACATGCAAAGCGCCGGCTACGATATCGACGTTCACGCCGTAGCCGGGATGCGCGCCGATGGGGCCGCCCACACCGTGCTCGACATCCGCGAGCCGGCCGAGTTGGCGATCTGCACGATCGAGCACAGCGTCTCGATGCCGATGCAAGAGGTTGCGCAAAGCGTCGGGACCTTGCCCCGTGAGCATCCGCTGATCGTTGTTTGCCATCACGGGATGCGCAGCGCCATGGTGACGGACTTTCTTCGCAAGAACGGATTTGACAATGCCTGGAACCTGGCCGGCGGAATCGATGTCTGGTCCCGGCTGATAGAGCCGGACATGCCCCGCTATTAAGGACGATAGATATGGATGCAATGGCTGCTCCGCTTCACATCAAAACATTCGCCCAGGCCCGCCATACCGTGACCGCGCCGCGTCAGGGCTTGCACGAGATCACCGGGGACATCCTGGCTTGGCTCGAAGGACAAACTGTTACCGCGGGGCTGTTGACCCTCTATCTGCGCCACACCTCCGCCTCGCTCCTCATTCAGGAGAACTACGACCGGGACGTGCTGCGCGATCTGGAGGACTTCTTCGCCGCGCAGGCGCCGGAAGACACCGCCCTTTACCGTCACGACGCCGAGGGCGCCGACGACATGCCGGCCCACATCAAGGGCGCGCTCACACAGACGCACCTTGCCGTCCCAATCTGCGATGGCGAACTACTCCTGGGCCGCTACCAGGGCATCTTCCTGTTCGAGCATCGGCGGGTGCCCCGAGCCCGCGAGATTGTTCTCCATTTCGAAGGCCAATGAGGGCGCAGCCCCGACCATCCGTCGGGTGAGAAGGCAAGAAATGAACCATTTCGATACAGCCAAAACAACGCCAGCCACCCACTCAACTTACCCGGTGGTCATCTCATCGCGTCCGGATACGCCCATGCCGGACACGCCGATGATCGACCCGTTCGGGCGCACCATTACCTATCTGCGTGTTTCCGTGACCGATCGCTGCGACTTTCGCTGCGTCTATTGCATGGCCGAGAACATGACGTTCTTGCCCAAGGCCGAGCTGCTCACGCTCGAAGAGCTCGACCGACTCTGTACCGCCTTTATCCGCCATGGCGTGCGAAAGCTGCGTCTCACCGGCGGCGAACCGCTCGTTCGCCGGAATGTCATGTGGCTTTTCCGGCGCCTCGGACGCCATCTGGAAAGCGGCGCGCTCGATGAGGTCACGCTAACGACCAATGGCTCGCAGCTCTCTCGCTTCGCCGGCGATCTGTACGCCGTCGGCGTCAGGCGCGTGAACATCTCCTTGGACACACGCGATCCCGAGAAATTCCAACAGATCACCCGCTGGGGCAAGTTGGACAAGGTTCTGGGCGGGATCGACGCAGCCCAGGAAGCTGGTCTCAAGGTCAAAATTAATGCCGTGGCGCTCAAGGGAACGAACGAGCACGAACTGCCCGAGATGATCGCATGGGCGCATGGCCGCAGCATGGATTTCACGGTGATCGAGACCATGCCGCTCGGCGATATCGATGGAGACCGCACGGATCAGTACCTGCCGCTTTCGTTGCTCCGCGCTAAACTTGCTGAGCGCTGGACCCTGGACGACATCAACTACAAGACAGGTGGTCCGGCCAGATATGTGCGTATTCGTGAGACTGGCGGTCGTCTCGGCTTCATCACGCCGCTGACGCACAACTTTTGTGAGTCCTGCAACCGTGTGCGCCTCACCTGCACCGGCACGCTGTACATGTGCCTCGGTCAGGAGGACGCGGCGGATCTGCGGGCGCCGCTTCGCGCCTCCAACAACGACGACTCGCTCATGGTCACCATAGATGAGGCGATCGCCCGCAAGCCGAAAGGCCATGACTTTGTCATCGACCGTCGCACCAAGACACCGGCCGTCGCGCGACATATGAGTGTTACCGGTGGATAGCCGCGTGGCCGCCCTGCGATATTCCCGGTCGAACCCAGAGCGAACATCAAAGAAGGAGCTTTGAAACATGTTCATCCAAACCGAGCAAACGCCTAATCCGGCGACGTTGAAATTTCTCCCCGGCGTCGCCGTGATGGACCACGGCACATCAAACTTCCCAACGCGGGAAGAGGCCGCCCGCTCACCTTTGGCAAGCCTGCTTTACGACGTGGACGGCGTTTGTGGCGTGTTTTTTGGTGGTGACTTCATCACCGTCACCAAGGCCGACGACATTGACTGGACGCTGATCAAGCCCGCGATCCTGGGCGCGATCATGGAGCATTTCACGTCCGGACAGCCCCTGCTGAACGCAGATGCACGCACGTCCGGGCATGCCGAGTCGGATGATGAGGATGAACTGGTCACCCAGATCAAAGAGCTGCTGGATACGCGGGTACGCCCCGCCGTTGCCCAAGACGGCGGCGACATCCTGTTTCATGGTTTCGAGCGCGGCGTGGTCTACCTGCACATGCAGGGCTCCTGCGCGGGCTGCCCAAGCTCGACAGCCACCCTGAAGGCCGGGATCGAAAACATGCTGCGGCATTACATCCCGGAAGTGATCGAAGTGCGCCCGGTATGATGCAAAGACAGCGCGCCTACCGAGAGATGGATGCAGCGACGAAAGAGCGGAATGCCTGGGCCAGGTTCACCACCGTCGAACTCGAGACAAAGCTTGCGGAACTTCGGAAGCTGGTCGACAGTGGCACCTTGACGGATCGTTCGTTGGAACATCAGTTTGCGGAAATAGGGATCATCGAAAACGAGTTGGCCAAACGCGATGGCCGGTGACGGTGATGCGAAGTTCAAGAACGACCGGGGCGTGCCGGAGATTCTAATCGGGGTCAAGGAGTTCAAGTGCGCCGGCGTTTCCGCGCCCCAGGACCACCCGCATATCTACCTCAATATGGGCGCAGCGGACACGATCCTTTGTCCTTATTGCGCGACCTCGTTCCGCTATGACCCCCGACTGGGGTCGCTTGAGGCCGATCCGCCGGACAGTCTCTTCATAAACGACTTAGAACAGTGAGTAGGAAGGCTTGATGCCCAAGAACGTCGCGCAAAAGCTCATCGAGAGTCATCTGGTCGAGGGTGAGATGACGCCTAGCGCCCCGATCGAGCTCAGGATCGATCAGACTCTCACCCAGGACGCAACGGGGACCCTCGTCATGCTGTCGCTGGAAGCGATCGGACTCGACCGGGTGAAAACCGAGGCCAGCGTTCAGTATGTCGATCACAATCTGCTGCAAATCGACAATCTGAATCCGGACGATCATCTCTTCCTCGAAAGCGCCTGCCGGCGCTTCGGCGTCTGGTACTCGCGGCCGGGCAATGGCATCAGCCACGTGGTGCACATGCAGCGCTTCGGCAAGCCCGGCAAGTCTCTACTCGGCGCCGACAGCCACACGCCGGCGGCGGGGGCGCTTGGCATGTTGGCGATTGGGGCCGGCGGCCTCGACGTGGCGCTTGCCATGTCGGGCGAGCCCTTTCCGATGGCCATGCCCGAGATCTTCGGCGTCAGGCTCGTGGGCGAACTGCCCGATTGGGTCAGCGCCAAGGATGTGATCCTGGAGATGTTGCGCCGCCACGGAGTCTCCGGCGGCGTCGGCAAGATCATTGAATATTATGGCCCGGGCCTGACCGGCCTTAGCGCGATGGATCGGCATGTGATCGCCAATATGGGTGCCGAGCTTGGCGCAACCACCACGGTTTTCCCGTCCGATGAAGAAGTTAAGCGCTTCCTCGACAGCGAGGGAAGGGCTGAGTACTGGGTCGAGCTCGCGGCCGATGACGGCTGCGCCTACGATCAGCACGACGAGATTGACCTGTCCGGTCTCGAACCCCTGATCGCCAAACCGTCGAGTCCGGGCGACGTGGTGGCGGTCAGCGAGGTCGTGGGTGAAGAGATCTACCAAGCTTACATCGGATCGTCGGCCAATCCGGGCTGGCGGGACTTCGCCGTGGTGGCGGAGATGGTGCGCGGAAAGACCGTCCCGCCAGCGATCTCCTTCGACATCAACCCCACCTCTCGACAACTTCTCGAGATGCTGATCGCCGACGGGCGGCTTGGCGCCCTGGTGGCCGCCGGCGCTCGGATCCATCAGGCCGGCTGCAACGGTTGCATCGGCATGGGCCAGGCGCCCGCGATCGGGCACAACTCGCTGCGGACGACGCCGCGTAACTTTCCGGGCCGGTCGGGAACCAGGGAAGATTCGGTTTTCCTGTGCTCCCCCGAAACCGCCGCCGCCTCGGCGCTTACGGGCAAGATCACCGACCCCCGCTCACTCGATAAGCCCTACCCGCGCCTTAGACATCCAGACAAGACTGTCGTGACAATGGCGTTGCTCGATGCACCACCGCCGCCAGATGAGTCGCGTTCTGTCGAGTTGGTCAAGGGCCCGAACATCAAGTCGCTTCCCGAGTTCGACCTGCTGCCTGACACGCTCGAGCTGCCAGTGATCCTCAAGATGGGCGATGATGTCTCTACCGACGAGATCATGCCGGCGGGCGCGAGGGTACTGCCCTACCGTTCGAACATCCAGAAGATCGACGATTTCTCGTTCGAGCGTATCGACAGGACCTATCTGGAGCGCGCGCGCGCGGTGCGCGGCAGTACCGGACATGCCGTGATCGCCGGTGAGAACTACGGCCAGGGATCGTCGCGCGAGCATGCGGCCATCGCACCCCGCAATCTCGGCTTGAGGATTGTTCTGGTCAAAAGCTTCGCGCGCATCCATCGCCAGAATTTGGTCAATTACGGCGTGCTGCCGCTCATGTTCGCTGAGCCGAGCGACTACGAGCGCCTCGACCAAGGCGACGTCCTCATCGCCCGCGCTCTGCACCGAACGCTGACAAAAGGCGGCGACGTCATCCTCGAGGTCCAAGGCGCGGACTCGATCTCCACCAGACACGACCTTACCCAGAAGCAGATCGCGGTGATTCTGGAGGGCGGCCTTATCAACTGGCGCCGCAAGAGACTGGCGTCGGAGCCATGATTCTCAACCGCTCCGCGTACATCTCGACGTGCTGACCATCGCCGGCGCACAAGTGGACCTGAAGGCCTTCTCCGTGCTGGGCGCATGGTGCCTCCCTTCATTCCACTGAAAAGATCGCACCGTCAAAGCACAGGATCAAACGCCTAAAGGAGACTTTGCCCGCATGTTCCGGCGACTTCAGTCCTGCAACAATTTGGAAGACATGCGGCTGCTTGCCAAACAGCGGCTGCCGGGCCCGATCTTTCACTTGTCGCTACCGAAAAACCTATCCGTATGAGATTCGCTTCGACTCGGCGGACCGTGACATGATCTCGATCGATGATCGGGCTGGCCAGAGCACTGTGGTGGAAACTAATCTTGCTGCTCAAGTCGCGCAGGCGGCTGGAATCTGAGAATCTGGCCTTGCGGCACCAAGTGGCCGTGCTGCGCCGTTCGGTGCCACGGTGCCACGGTGTCTACGGCTCCGACGCGGAGATCGGCTCCTGTTCGTTTGGCTCTATCGGCTGTGGCCGGGCGTTCTGAACTCGATCGTCATTGTCCAGCCTGAGACGGTGGTGCGGGGGCATCGGCGTGGCTTCAAGGCGTTCTGGCGCTGGAAGTCCCGACATCGGCCCGGTCGGCCGGGGATCCCCAATGAAATCAGAGACCTGATCCGCGAAGTCAGCCTGGCCAATCCCCTGTGGGGCGCGCCACGGATTCACGGCGAGCTCTTGAAGGTCGGGATCGAGGTGGCGCAGTCGACCGTCGCGAAATACATGATCAAGCACAGTCGCCCACCTTCGCAAGCTTGGAAGACCTTTCTTCGGAATCACGCCGAGGGCATCGCGTCGATCGATTTCGTCGTGGTTCCTACCGCAGCCTTCAAATTGCTGTTTGGCTTGGTCATCCTGCGCCACGACCGGCGTCGCTTAGCTCATGTTGTTGTCACCGCCAATCCAACGGCCAACTGGATCGCGCGCCAGATCTCCGAAGCCTTTACCTTGGGAATCGGCGCCAGATTTCCTTGTTCGCGATCGTGATGGCGCCTACGGAGCGGTGTTCAAGCGCCGGATCAGGGCCATGGGTATCAGGGATCGCCCCACGGTTCCCAGGTCGCCATGGCAAAACGCCTATGTCGAACGGCTGATCGGGTCCGTTCGCAGAGAGTGCCTGGACCACCTCATCGTCTTCGGCGAAGTGCATCTCCGCCGCGTGCTAACCGCCTACGCTGACTATTACAACGGCACCCGCACGCATCTTTCATTGAACAAAGATGCGCCGCTTCGCAGACCAATCCAATGGCAAGGCCAGCTTCAATTCGTTCCCCATCTCGGTGGCCTGCACAATTCCTTAGTCCGGATCTAATTTTCAGTAGGGACAGGTTGTGGGCCCAGGATTATGGTTAGGTTTGAGCCGCCCACTGCATCCAATTGCACTGAGCAACCCACGCTTCTACGACGCGGAATATGGGATTCAATTTGAACTGGTTGCGAGCCCCCGCAACCAAATATAACGCCGTCAACTCAATGAGTTGGCGGCGTTTGGCTTTGTGGCCCCGTCCCCCCATGTCGCCTGCAGCTACCATATAGCTACCATCCGAAATCGCACCCGTGCGCGTGAACGCGATGAACAAAGCCCGACAAGAGATGCCGACGATGACCCGGCAATCGGCCGGACCCCCAACGTTCGAAACAGTCCCCGCTACTTTCGGGAAAATGGTATGGAAAATCCGATGTATGGTATACCATATACAAATGGGGACTGCGGATGCGACAACCGCAGGCGCGGTTGGTATCGGGAGGACGCTGTAAGTGTCGATCAGTGATAAGCTTAGCCCCATCACTGAGAACTTCAGCTTGAAGGATCACACCTTCGACGTGCTGCGCGCCGCGATCCTCGACATGGATATCTACCGGCCTGACGTAGACCTGCGGCTGGATGAGCGGAAGTTGGCCGAGAGGCTCGGGATATCCAGAACGCCCATCCGCGAGGCGTTGGCGCGGTTGGCGCAGGATGGGCTAGTCCACATCGTTCCGCGCAAGGGCGTCTTCGTGTGCCGCAAGACGCGCGAAGAGATTCTGGAAATGGTTATCACCTGGGCGGCGCTGGAAAGCATGGCGGCGCGGCTTGCGACGCAAAACGCCAGCGACGCCGAACTGCATGCCTTGCGGGAGTTCGCGATCAAGCACAGCAGCGACGTCGAACGGGCAGACCTAGAAGAGTATTCCGACGCCAATATCGTTTTCCATCAGACAATATTGGAGCTCTCGGGGTGTCAGCTGCTGAAGAAGATGGCTGATACTCTTTTCACCCATATGCAGGCGGTGCGGCGGCGGGCCATGGGCGAGAGCGATCGCGCGCGCCGATCGGTCGCGGATCACATGGAGATCATCGACGCGCTGATCAGCCGCGACGCGGACCTCGCCTCACGCCGGGTGCGCGAACATACGATACGATTGCACGATCACATCGCCAAGACATGGTCCAGAATAGAATCCCTCGGCTCGTGGAGAGATTTGGCCAGTTGATCTCCAAGGAACAGGAAGAGAGAGGAACCACATGACCCTCGCTGGTGCAACGCAGGCCGCTAAATCAGAGAATGCGGACATCGACGGGACGTCGGTACCGCAGGATTTGACCGACGGATTCCACCTGATCATCGACGCCCTCAAGCTGAACGGCTTGAACACGATCTATGGGGTGCCCGGTATTCCGATCACCGATTTCGGTCGCATGGCACAGGCCGAAGGGATACGGGTGATCTCGTTCCGCCACGAACAGAATGCGGGCAACGCCGCGGCGATCGCCGGGTATCTGACGAAGAAACCGGGCCTCTGCCTCACCGTTTCGGCGCCTGGCTTTCTGAATGGCCTGACGGCGCTGGCACACGCAACCGCCAACTGTTGGCCGATGATCCTCATGTCGGGGTCATCCGAGCGAGAAATCGTCGATCTCCAGCAGGGCGACTACGAAGAGATGGACCAGTTGGCGATCGCCAAACCGCTCTGCAAGGCGGCCTATCGCATCCTTCAAGCCGAAGACATCGGTATCGGCATCGCCCGCGCGATCCGCGCCGCGGTGTCCGGGCGTCCCGGCGGCGTCTACCTCGACCTGCCGGCGAAGCTTTTCGGTCAGGTCATGGACGCCGCAGCCGGCGCCAAGTCGCTGGTCAAAGTGATCGACCCCGCACCGAAGCAGCTGCCCGCGCCGGATGCGGTCGAGCGTGCGTTGGAGGTTCTGAAGGGCGCCAAGCGGCCGCTGATCGTTTTCGGCAAGGGCGCTGCCTATGCCCAGGCCGACGACACGCTCCGCGAGTTCGTGGAGCGAAGCGGCATCCCCTATTTGCCGATGAGCATGGCAAAAGGTCTTTTGCCCGACGATCACCCGCTCTCGGCCGGCGCGGCGCGTTCGCTGGTTCTCAAAGAGTGCGATGTCGTCGTGATGATCGGCGCGCGCCTGAACTGGCTTCTATCCCATGGCAAGGGAAAGCAATGGGGCACGGAGCCGAAGAAGATCGTCCAGATCGACATCGAGCCGAAGGAGATGGACAGCAATGTCCAGATCGTCGCACCGATAGTCGGGGACATCGAATCTTGTGTCTCCGCCCTACTCGACGCCATGGGGTCGAAGTGGCAGGCGACCTATTCGGAATGGACCAATACCGTTCGTGACAAGGTTGAATCGAACGTCGCCAAGATGGCGCCGAGGCTGAAGAACAACAATGTGCCGATGGATTATCACGGCGCGCTCGGTGCGCTGAAGCCGATCATCAAGGCGCATCCCGACGCGATCTTCGTGAACGAAGGCGCCAACACGCTCGACTTCGCGCGCTCCATCATCGACATGTACAAGCCCCGCAAGCGCCTCGATGTGGGCACCTGGGGCGTCATGGGCATCGGGATGGGCACCGCCATTGCCGCGGCGATCGAGACCGGACAGAAGGTTCTGGCGGTCGAGGGCGACAGCGCCTTCGGCTTCTCCGGCATGGAGGTGGAAACGATCTGCCGCTACAACCTGCCGATCTGCGTCGTCGTCTTCAACAACAACGGCATTTACCGAGGCACGGACGTCAATCCGACCGGCGGTCCGGACGTTGCGACGACCGTTTTTGTAAAGGATGCGCGATACGATATCATGATGCAGGCCTTCGGCGGCGTCGGCGTCAACGCTACGTCGCCGGACGAGTTGTCGCGTGCCGTGAACCAGTTCATGGACAGCGGCAAGCCAACCCTCATCAACGCCGTCATCGACCCGCAGTCCGGCACCGAGAGCGGTCGTATCGGTAACCTCAACCCACAGAGCGTGGTGTCCAAGAAGTAGACGGACCTCGGCCAATCAAAAGGTTTTCTTGAAGGTTACATACGATGAAAGCTCTGGAAGGCGTCAAAGTTCTCGATTTTACCCACGTTCAGTCAGGTCCGACCTGCACGCAGCTTCTGGCGTGGCTTGGCGCGGATGTGATGAAGGTGGAGCGGCCCGGTGTTGGCGATGCAACGCGCAAGCAGCTTGTCGACAAACCGGGCGCGGACAGCCTCTACTTCACGATGCTCAACCACAACAAGCGCTCGATCGAGATCAACTCCAAGAACGAGACAGGCAAGGAAGTCCTGATTGGGCTCATCAAAACTTGCGATGTCCTGGTCGAGAACTTCGCGCCCGGCGCGCTGGATCGGATGGGCTTCTCCTGGGAGAACATCCAGAAGATCAACCCCAGGATCATCGTGGCCTCGGTCAAGGGCTTCGGCCCCGGCCAGTACGAAGACTGTAAAGTCTACGAAAACGTCGCGCAGTGCGCCGGCGGAGCGGCTTCGACGACGGGGTTTCTCGACGGCCCCCCGCTTGTGACCGGAGCCCAGATCGGCGACTCCGGAACCGGCCTGCACTTGGCGCTGGGTATCGTCGCCGCGCTGTTCCAGCGCGACAAGACCGGCCGCGGCCAGAAGGTCCTGGCGCCGATGCAGGACGGGGTGATCAACCTCTGCCGTGTCAAGCTGCGCGATCAGCAGCGCCTCGAAGCCGGCCCGCTGACCGAATATTCGCAGTATGGCGAGGGCATTCCATTCGGGGACGCAACGCCGCGGGCCGGTAACGACTCCGGCGGCGGCCAGCCAGGGCGCATCCTGAAGTGCAAAGGCTGGGAAACCGATCCCAATGCCTACACCTATTTCATCACCCAGGCGGCTGCGTGGGAAAAGATCTGCGATGTGATCGGCAAGCCGGAATGGAAGACCGATCCCGATTTCGCGACACCCAAGGCCCGGTTGTCGCGCCTCAATACAATGTTCGAGACGATCGAGGCGTGGACCATGACCAAGACCAAGTTCGAGGTGATGGAAATCTGCAACCCGCACGACATTCCGGTCGGCCCGATCCTGAGCATGAAGGAAATCGCCGAGGATGAAGGGCTGCGGGCGACCGGAACGATCGTTGAGGTCGATCACCCCGAGCGCGGCAAGTACCTCAGCGTCGGATGCCCGATCAAATTGTCGGACAGCCCTGTGGAGGTAACGCGGTCTCCGCTGCTCGGAGAGCACACGACCGAGATTCTCAAGGACGTACTGGGCTACTCCGGCGAAGACCTGGAGCGCATCGTCGGATCGGGAGCCGTCGGCGACGTCAAACGCGAAGCTGCGGAGTAGACAGGGGAAGATTGGCGCAAGACCGATCCGACCGAAACGGGAGGGGTTTAATGCGGATTGTCATCCACGGACAGCAGGCGTTCGGCAAGGCCGTGCTGGAGCGGTTGCTGGAGCGCGGCGAGAACGTCGTGGCAGTTTGCTGTGCGCGGACAAAGGAAGGCAGGCCAGAAGATCCCCTGGCGGAATACGCCCGCGAAAAGGGCCTTCCCGTGCACCAGCCAACCTCATGGAAAACTCCCGAAGCGCTCGAGTTGATGAAGAGCTTCAAGGCCGACATTTGCATGATGGCGTATGTCCTGCTGTTCGTGCCGCAGGAAGTTCGGGATGCGCCGACCTACGGAACATTCCAGTACCACCCTTCTCTGTGTCCCTGGCACCGCGGGCCGTCATCGATCAACTGGCCCATCGCAATGGGAAAGACGCGTACGGGCCTGACGATCTTCTGGCCTGACGACGGCTTGGACGAAGGCCCGATCATGCTGCAGAAGACCTGCGAGAT
>JABMNR010000016.1 GCA_013203465.1 Alphaproteobacteria bacterium | reverse complement strand
TCGCTACCGCGTCGACCCGGCTGAGCGCGTCGGCCTGCGGTTCGCGCAACGGGCCGGCCGGCATCACTCTTCCGTTGCCGAACCCCGCCCCACCGTCGACCACCAACAGCGCGGCGTGGGGTTGGACGCTCGGGTTCTGCAATCCGTCATCCATCACGATCACCTCGACGCCGAGCGCCTCCAGCGCCCGCGCTCCGGCGGCCCGGTCGCGGGCGATCACGGTCGGTGCGACGCGGGCCAGAAGCAGCGGTTCGTCCCCGACCTCGGCGGCGGTGTGACGGCCCGGGTCGACCCGCAGCGGTCCCCGCTCCCGCCCGCCATGACCCCGCGACAGCAGCCCAACCGATCGACCGGCGCGCGCCAGTTCCGCCGCCAGGGCCAGAACCACGGGTGTTTTACCGGCCCCGCCGGCGACGGCGTTACCCGCCACGATCAACGGAACATGCGGCCGGTAGGGCGTCGTCACGGCGCGGCGAAGCCGGCCGGCGCAAGCCCACAGCGCCGCCGCCGGGGTGAGAAACGTCGCAAGCCCGGCACGGTGCCGCCAAAACCCCGGCGCCTTCATCGACCGGTCTCCGGCGGCAGCAGCGGGGTCAGCGCATCGAGAATCCGGTCGAGCCCGGCCCGGCCATCGACGGCAACCCCGCGCGCGGCCTCGCCCATGCGGCGGGCGGCATCTGGAGCGGTGAGCAGCTCGGCGACCACCGCGGCTAGGCTGTCGGCATCGATAATCGCGCGGCCGCCGCCGGCCGCCAGCAACGCGTCGGCGGCGTCCCGATTGTTCGGCATTAACGGGCCGAGAAGCAGGGCGGTGCCGGCATGGGCCGGCTCGATCGGGTTGTGGCCGCCCACCGGAACCAGCGATCCAGCGAGAAAGGTGACGGGAGCCGTGGCGTACAGCGTTCCCATCTCACCCAGGGTGTCGGCCACGTACACGGCGGTCGCCGGGATCGGTAACACGCCGGTCGATCGCCGGGAGACGGTGAGCCCGCGCCGCTCGGCCAGGGCGGCGATGTCGGCGCCCCGCTCCGGGTGGCGTGGCGCCACGATGGTGAGAAGGCCGGGAAGCCGCTGCACCAGCCGCTGATGGGCGTCCAGTACCACCGCATCCTCACCGGGGTGGGTGTTGGCGGCGAGCCAGACCGGCCGGCCGGCAATCGCCTCGGTCAACGCGGCGCGCGCGCCCGCGTCGACCGGCGGCGGTGCCCCGGCCGCCTTGAGGCTGCCGACGAAGCGGCTGTCCGTGGCACCAAGGGCCCGGAACCGTTCCGCCTGCTCGGCGCTCGATCCCAGCACCAGATCAAAGGCGCCGAACAGTGGGCGGACGAGCGAGCGGATGGCATGCCAGCGGCTGAAGGCTCCTTCGGACAACCGACCATCGACCAGTGCCAGTTTGACGCCCCGTGCCTTGGCCTCGGTCACCAACGTCGGCCACAGGTCGCTCTCACACCAAATCCCGAGGTCCGGCCGCCAGTGGCCGAGGAAGCGGCGGGCCCAGGCCGGCCGGTCGACCGGCACGAACTGATGAATGGTGCCGGGCGGCAGTCGCCGCGCCATGGTGATGGCCGAGGTGACGGTGCCGGTGGTGACCAAACGGATCAGGTCGGGCCGGTCAGCGGCCAAGCGCTCGATCAGCGGCAATAGGGCGACGGACTCGCCAACGCTAGCGGCGTGCAGCCAGACCAACGAACCCTCGGGGCGCGCCACGCTGGGGATGCCGCGCCGCTCGTCCAGCCGGTCGGGGTCCTCCTTGCCGCGCAGCAAACGGCGGTCGAGATACAGGTCGATCGCCGGGCCAAGCAGGGTGGCGAGTGCCTTGTAGACCGCGATGCTCACCGCAACCCCTCCGGCGGCATCGGCGCGGGGTCGGTTGGCGGGTGGCCGCACAACCGGTCGGCCTCGGCGGTGACGGCGTTAAGCGCCTCTTCGACCGTCAGGCGCCAGGTCTCGATGCCGGTCTCGTCGAGAGGCTTTGGGACGTGGATCGGGGCGCCGTACACGCCGACCCCTCGGTTCCAGGGCCAGGCGATCACAAAGCGATCCCAGGATCTGGCCAACCGCCGTCGCCGCACGCTCCACGCCACCGGCAGGATCGGCGCGCCGGTGCGGGACGCCGCCAGAATCACACCCGGGCGGCAGCGCATGCGTGGGCCTCGTGGTCCATCCGGTGTGAGGCTCACGCTCAGACCGTCGCGCAACGCCGCGATCATGCCCCGGAGTGCCGCCATCGGATTCTTGCGGGTTGAGCCCCAGATTGGCCGGGTTATGTAGTCCGCGAAGGCAGTCCCCAGGATTCGGCTATCGCCATGTTCTGATTGCACCATCGCCATCGGTCCCAGCTTCGGCCATAACGCGACGATCAGCATCAGACGATTGTGCCAGAAGACGCCGATGAACGGTGTCCTGCCCGCCAGCAGCGCGGTCGCGTCGGGATGGATTTGTTGCTCCCATCGGCTCGTGCGGAGAACCAACCGGATCACCAACCCCGCCAGACGGCCGAGCAGGGTGATCCCGGCCTCGCTCTTCAGGAATCGCTTCAGCATGGGCGGCGGTTGGGCGATGGCACGGGCGGTGTCGGCGGTCAATCAGGCAGCAACGCACCCTAGCACGCGAAGGGTCGGGTTACCCAGTGATCGCGGACAACGCATCGGCGGCGTGATTGCGCCGATCGGTGCCGCTCTATCCGTTGACGTCGCCGCCAGGGCTGGCCCGCCAGACCCGGTCGGCCTCGGCGATGTAGCCGTCCGGATTTTCCAGCCACAAATCACGCACCCGCTCATTGTGGCTGAAGTACAGCTTGCCATCGATGATGTCGAACAGGGTCGGATCGGCGTCATAGGCCTTGCCCTGGGCCGCGCCGTAGACGCTGAACCCGCCGAATTGCGGCGCGTAACGTGCCGGTTGCGCGCGGAACAGCGCCAGGTGCCGGCCAGAGACAAAGCGCCATTCGACGCCACGCCAGACCGTCGTGTAGGTCGAACTGCCGAGCTCCGCTTCGCCGTTCAAGAAATAGGCGACCGGATCGTAGCCGTTGATGGCCACGCCGTTTCGGGCATTCACCGGTGTCTCAAAGGCGGCCGGGGCCATGGCCCGGGGACTGAGCGGGTCGCCGCCGTGATAGACGGCGACGATCGCGATCCCTATGGCGACAACCAGGGAGAGCCGGATCAAGGTGGGTGAGATACCCATGCTGATCTCCCATGCATGCGTCGAATTCATTCTGCTTAGAACATGGGTGTCTGATCGCTCACGTTCCAAGCACGAGGACTCACGAGATCGCGATTGCGGGCTTACGCGCCAAGTGGATCAGTCATCGCCGCCGGCGATGGTCAGGCCCTCGACCCGAACGGTCGGGCTGTCCATGCCGTATTTGAAGATCAGATCGTCGGCCGGGGTCAGCGACGCGAACAGATCCTTCAGGTGCCCGGCGATGGTCAACTCCGACACCGGGAAGGTCAAAGCGCCGTTCTCGATCCAGAAGCCGGCCGCGCCTCGGCTGTAATCACCGGTGATCAGGTTGACACTGGAGCCCATCATCTCGGTCACGTAGAAGCCGCGCTCGATCTCGCCGATCAGGGCTTCGGGGTTTAGGGTCCCCGGTTCCAGATAGAGGTTGGTCGCGCTCGGGCTCGGTGTCCCACCGGTGCCGCGCGAGGCGTGGCCGGTGCTGCGAAGACCCAATTGCCGCGCCGTGGCCAGGTCCAGGAACCAGGTGGTCAAGTGGCCGCCGTCGATCACCACGCGGGAGTGGGTCGCCAACCCTTCGGCATCGAACGGCTTCGAGCGGAAGCCACGCGCCCGATGCGGATCGTCGCGGATGGTGATGCCCGGGGCGAACAGCGCCTCGCCCATCTTGTCCTTCAGGAAGCTGGTTCCCCGGGCGATCGCCGCACCGTTGACGGCACCCGCCAGGTGACCCAGCAGGGAGCGCGCGGCGCGCGGCTCGAACACCACCGGCAGGGCGGCGGTGCGTGGCCGCTTGGGGTTCAGGCGCGCGACCGCGCGCTCGCCGGCCCGGCGTCCGACCTCGGCCGGATCTTCCAGATCGGCGTCAAACACGGTGGCGGCGTAGTCGTAATCCCGCTCCATCTTCTGCCCGGTGCCGACCAGAACCGACACGCCGAACGAGAAACTCGACCGCTTGTAGCGGCCAATGAAACCGTTGCTGGCGGCCAAGGTGACATCGGTCACGCCCCAACTGGCCTCGGCACCCTCGGAATTGGTCACGCCGTCGACCGCGCGGGCGGCGTCCTCGGCGATACGGGCGCGCTCGACCAGGGTCTCGGCCGGCGGTTCGGTCGGGTCGAACATTTCGATCTCGGGCCAACTCTTGGCGATGTCCGACGGCTCGGCGATCCCGGCATAACGGTCCTCGGGCGCGGCCCGGGCCATGGCGAGCGCCCGGCCGATCAGATCGTCGAAAGCATCGGCCGACAGATCGGAGGTCGACACCACCGCCTGCCGTTGGCCGACGAACACCCGAAGCCCCAGATCTTGCCCTTCCGCGCGTTCCACCGCCTCGGGCGTGCCCAAACGCTGCGCCACCGATTGCGACCGGCCACGCGCCAGAATGGTGTCGGCGGCGTCGGCGCCGGCGCGTTTCGCCCGGCTCATCAGGTCGTCCAGCAGGGCCGCCGGATCGAAGGTGTCATCGGTCATAGGCGCACTCGACAAAGGAGGTGGATGGAAAAGCTGGTGGGATGTGTCCGCCTGAGATAGAGCGCTCCAGGGCGTAACGCAACCAGGCGCGGATCAACTGCGCCGCGTGGGAGGAGATGGATGGCGATGGCATTCGACATGGAGCGGCTGAAGGAAATCCCCAACGGCGAGCGGGTGGAGGGCACCTTCACGGCGGCCGAGATGGCGCGGCGGCAAGATGGGTTGCGGGGTATTCTCGCCGAGCTGAACCTCGACGCCGCGATCCTGACCTCCTACCACGGCATCAACTATTATTCGGATTTCCTCTACTGCCGCTTTGGCCGGCGCTATGCGTTGGTGGTGACGCCCGACCGGGTGGTTTCGGTCAGCGCCAACATTGACGGCGGCCAGCCCTGGCGCCGCACGGTGGGCGAGAACCTCGTCTACACCGATTGGCGGCGGGACAACTGGTTCCACGCGCTCCAGACCCTGCTGCCCGGCGCCAAGCGTCTGGGCATCGAGTTCGACCATGTCGATCTCGACACCCGCCGGCTGCTCGGCGAGGCGTTCGAGGGCGCGGCCTTTATCGACGTGGCGGCGGCCTCGATGCGCCAGCGGATGATCAAGTCGGATGAGGAGATCGCCTTGATCAAGCAGGGCGCGCGCATCGCCGATCTCGGCGGGGCTGCCTGCGCCGAGGCGATCGGCGTCGGCGTGCCGGAGCATGAGGTGGCGCTGCACGCGACCCAAGCCATGGTGCGGGAGATCGCCCGGACCTATCCCGACGCCGAGCTGATGGACACCTGGACCTGGTTTCAGTCCGGGTTGAACACCGACGGCGCCCACAATCCGGTGACCAGCCGGCGGATCGAACGCGGCGACATCCTGTCGCTCAACTGCTTTCCGATGATCGCCGGCTACTACACCGCGCTGGAGCGCACCCTGTTCGCCGAGCAGGTGTCCGACGCCCACCAGCGGTACTGGGATATCAATCTCGAGGTCTATCATGCCGGGTTGGCGCTGATCCGGCCGGGCGCGCGGTGCTGCGACATTGCCCACGAGCTGAACGCGATCTACGACCGTCACGGTGTGCTGGACAAGCGGACCTTCGGCTACGGCCACTCGTTCGGTGTGCTCTCCCACTACTACGGCCGTGAGGCCGGGCTGGAGCTGCGCGAGGACGTGGAGACGGTGCTGGAGCCCAACATGGTGGTCTCGATCGAGCCGATGATCACCATTCCCGGCGGTGAGCCGGGCGCCGGCGGCTACCGCGAGCACGACATCCTGGTGGTGACCGAGGACGGAGCCGACAACATCACCGGCTTCCCGGTCGGTTCGGAAAAAAACATCATTCGGGCGGGATGAGCCGGGCCGCGCGCGGCTCGCGCGGGCCGTAGGCGATCGCCGCGACCACGGCGGACGCGACAGCCAACCCGGCCAATACAAACGTGGCGACCCGGAACGCTTGGATCAGCGCGTCGCGCGCGGCGGCGATCACGGCCTCGGCGATCGCCGGTGGCAGGTCGGGTGGGTTCAAGGTGGCCAAGGCCGAGGGGTTGGCCAACAGGGCCGCGCGGGTCGCGTCGTCGAGCGGCAGGGTTGCCAGCATCGGCTCCAGTTGAGTGAAGAAAACGCCCATCAGCACCGGGCCGACCGCCGCCACGGCGAGCAGCCCGGCGACCCGGCTGGCGGCGTTGTTGACCGCCGAGGCGACACCGGCGTGGCGGTCGTCGACCGCGTTCATCACGCTGGTGGTCAGCGGCGGAATGCAGACCGCCATGCCGGCTCCCAGCACCAGCACTCCGGGCAGGAAGGTCGACCAATAGGGCGTGCCGGTGATCGGCCAGGCGATCAATGCCAGCCCAACCGCGGCGACGAGCGGTCCGGCGACCAGCGGCGGGCGCGGGCCGTATCGGTCGATCAACCCACCGCCCCAGCGGGCCAGCAGGAACAGCGTCAGCGGGAACGGCAGGAAGGCGGCCCCGGCCTCGGTCGCGCTGTAGCCGTGCAGACGGATCAACGCGAACGGGAACAGAAAGACCGCCGCCCCCAGGGCGCCATACAGCAGCAGGGTCAGCAGATTGGCGGCGGTGAAATCGCGCGAGCGGAACAGACCCAGCGGCATCAACGGCGCGCCGCAGCGCGCCTCGACCCGGACGAACAGCGCCAGCATCGCGAGGCCCACCACCGCCGCCACACTGACCAGCGGATCGGCCGCCCCGGTCTCGCCCAGCGCGATCAGCGCCCAGGAGATCAAGCCCAAGCCGGCCACCGCGAGGACGGCACCCATGATGTCCATGCTGCCCCGGGCGCCGGTGTCGCGGCTCTCCGGCAGATAGAACACCGCCAGCAGGATGGTCAGCACCGCGATCGGCGGGTTGATCCAGAACACCGCCGGCCAGCCCAAGGCGTCGACCAGCCATCCGCCGAGCACCGGGCCACCCGCCGTGGCGACCGCCGCGAAGCCGGACCAGGCACCGATGGCGCGCCCGCGTTCCTCGCGCGGATGAGCGGCCGACAGAATGGCGAGACTGTTCGGTACCAGAAAGGCCGCGCCCACGCCTTGGACCGCGCGGGCGAAGATCAGCGCGGTGGGCGTGGTGGCGGCGGCACAGGCCACGCTCGCCACCGCGAACAGCGCCACGCCGCCGATAAACACCCGGCGGCGGCCCAGCCGATCGCCCATCGCCCCGCCCAACAACAGCAAGGCGCCCAGGCACAGCATGTAGCTGTTGGAAATCCACTGCAGCTCACCGACCGAGGCACCCAAGCTGCGCTGCATGTCGGCCAAGGCGACATGCACGACCGCGCCATCGATGAACGCCAGACTGGAGCCCAGCACCGTGGCCGTCAGTATCAACGTGCGTTTGGTGGGATAGGCGTCGCCGGTAGTCGACATTCATCGGTCCTTCGAGCGTGTCGCCGGTGACGGGCGTTGCCGGTCCACCGAGCTTCCAGTATAGGGGCGCCACTACACGGCGGGTCGAGGTTCGGCAAGGAGGCGATCGTGGTCTACTGGGTTATCGGCGGTGAATACACCGACACCAGCTTCACCGTCATCAAAGGCGGTGACGCCGAACGGAAGGTCGGACCGTTCTCGGATTATGACACCGCCAAATCGATCTGGGGCAAGCTCGCGTGGCAGCATGTCGACGACGCCCATGTGCGCTATCGCATCTTGCACGAGGACGCGACCGAGTTCTGGGTGGTCGGTGGGATCTACAAATCCACCGATTTCACCGAAACCATCGACGGCAGCCCCGAGGAAAAGATCGGTCCCTTCACCGACTACGAGGAGGCCAAGGCCGTCTGGCAGAAAAAGGCTTGGGAAAGCGTCGACGACGCGCATTCGCGGTGGCGAATCGAGAAGATCAGTCGCTGATCTGGTTGAATGATTCACGAAACATATGGAACCCATCCATGTCGATCGCGCCACTAGCCCACGGGCGTGTGCTGGTCGACGAGGCGCCGACTGACCTTGTGGTAACGCCAGCTTAACGCCAGCCACACCACCGCGAGCCCGAGCGCCAACCCGCTCCATACCCCGACGCCGCCAAGGCCAAGCGGAAACGCCAGCAACAGCGCCGTGCCGAGACCGATCGGCCAATAACCGATGATGGCGATCATCATCGGCACCCGCGTGTCCTTGAACCCGCGCAAAGCGCCCGAGGCCACCGCTTGGCCGCCATCGGCCAGTTGGAAGACGCCGGCCACTCCCAGAAACACCACGGCGGCGGCGATTGCCTGGGCTTCGTCGGGGTCGTTCAGGTCGAGGAACAAGGCCGCCAGCGGCTTGCCGGTCGTGGCGAATAGGATCGATGGCGGCAGCATGATCAAAACACCAACCGCCATCGCGACCCATCCCGCCAAGCGGGCACCGCGGGGATCGCCACGACCGACGGCGAGCCCGACCCGTACCGTCGCCGCCTGGGCGACGCCGAACGGGATCATGAAGGCGATGGCGGCGTATTGCAGGGCGACCGCGTGACCGGCGAGCGCGTTCACGCCCAGCAAGCCAACCAGCAAGCCGGAAGCCGCGAACAGCCCGGCCTCTGCCAGCTTGGTGAAGGCGATCGGCAACCCGATGGCCCAAATCTCGCGATAACGCGGCCAGTCGGCCCGCCAGAACCGGACCAGCAGATGATATCGGCGATAGCGCCGGTTGCGCAGGATGTAGACAAGCAGGATCACGAATATCGTCGCATGGACCAAAGCCGTGGCGATGCCGAGCCCAAGCAGTTCCAACCGAGGCATGCCCAGATGACCGAACATCAGGATCCAGTTGAGGGCCGCGTTGAGTCCAATGCCGACCAGCAGGATCCACAGCGCCGGTCGCGGCTGGGAATGGGCGGCGATGAAGTTGCGCAACAGAGCGAAGCCGAGCATGAAGGGAACGCCCCACATGGCGCCATCCAGATACGGCTGCGCCTCGGCCGCCAGTGTCGGGTCCTGGCCGAATAGGCGCACCAGGATCCACTCGCCATTGGCAAAGTACAGCCAGGCCGGGATCGTGGTGGACAGCAGCACCCAGAACCCTTGGCGCACCGTCCGGCGCACGCCCTTGTAGTGCCGCCCGCCCAGCTCCTGCGCCATCATCGCGGCGGTGGCGAACAGCACGCCCATCACCATGATGAACATTGGAAAATACAGGTTGTGGCCGAGCTGCACCGCCGCCAGCGCACGCGGGCCGAGTTGGCCGGTCATCACCACATCGGTGGTGTTGATCGCGATCATGGCGATCTGCGTCAGGGCGATCGGGATCGACAGGGCGACGGTCGCCCGTATCTCGTCCAGGACGAGACGGCGGTCGGTCAAGGCGAGGGTGGACATGGGACACTCCGGCGAGCCCCAAGACAGGGCTCGGTGTCGCTCTAGGAGCCGATCCGCGGAGGGTCAAGGGAATTCGGAGTGTTTTCTCACGGCTATTGGGTGCTCGACACGGCGTCACCGGTCGCCAATCATGGCGCCATGACCACGCTCTCCCGCCGGCTGATCATCACCGGGGCGGCCAGCGGCATCGGCGCCGCCTTGGCCCGCCGCCTCGCGGCCCCGGACGTTGCCCTGCTGTTGCATACCCGCCGCAACGCCGAGAAGTTGGACGCGGTGGCGGTGGCGGTGCGCGCCGCCGGCGGGGTGGCGGTGACCGCGCTCGGTGATCTGGCCGACCCTGTGGTCGGGCCAGGGCTGGTCACGGCGGCGGTCGAGGCGTTCGGGGGCCTGGACGGCATCGTCGCCAACGCCGGCTGGGCCGATCGGGTGCCGCTGCTGGATACCTCCGACGACGTGCTGGCGACCGCCGACGCCGCCATCGCCCACAGTTTCGTCGCCATGGCGCGGGCGGCGGCGCCGCATCTGCGGGCATCACCGGCTGGACGACTGGTCGCGGTGTCGGCGTTCGGCCCGCATGTCTGGCGCGTCGACCTGCCGACCTTCCCGGTCACGGCGGCGGCCAAAGCGGCGCTGGAAAGCCACGTCCGGGCGCTGGCGCTGGTGCTGGCGTGCGACGGGGTGACGGTCAACGCCGTCGCCCCGGGCTTCGTCGCCAAGGACCCCGGTGCCCACCGGGCGCTCGATCCGGAGGCGCTGGCCAAACTGGAGGCGCAAATTCCCATCGGCCGTCGCGCCCGCCAGGATGAGGTGGCGGCGGTGATCGCCTTCCTGTTGTCGGCCGACGCGTCCTACGTCACCGGCCAGGTGATCCACGTGAACGGTGGGCTAGTGTAAGGCGCGTCACTCCACGGTGTAGGCCAGAACGCGGCTGACCTGCATGTAAGGCCGGCCGCTTTCGGCGACCCAGGCGTTGAACGCTTCCTGCACCGCTTTTTGCGCGGCTTTCGCGGTCGGCTCCTTGTCGATCACGCCTTCGCGGATCAGTGCCTTCAGCACATCGCCGCCCAGCATGAAGCCGTCCTTGCCGGGGCCGCGCAGGACCATCATGCCGGTGAGCCCGCCGAGCCGCGCTCCCCGCGTCTTCAGCAGCTCAAGCAGGCCGATGTGGTCGCTCGGCGACCAGTCGGCGATGCAGCGGCCGACCGAGCCGTATTCCTTGGCCAAATCCAGGCAGAACACGGCGTTGTCGCGCACCGAACGGATCTTGGCGCCGTTGCGCACGATCCGGGTGTCCGAGACCAAGCGGTCCAGATCCTCGTCATTCATCATCGCGTTCCTGTGCACGTCGAAGCCGCTGAACGCTTCCTCGAAGCCCGGCCATTTGTTCTCCACCACCTGCCAGTTGAACCCGGCTTGGAACACCCGCTTGGCCATCTCGGCGAGCCAGCGGTCGTCCGGCATGGCGGCGAGCTGCTCGGTTGGCGTCGGGGTCGGCAGCAACGCTACCAGGGCCTCAGTGCCACCCTTGCGGCGGGAGGCGATCTCGAACAGCTCAGCGAAACCGGCGGGCATCATGCGTTCTCCTCGGATAATGGGGCGCTAGAATAGAACGGCGGGTGTCGGGTGTTCGTTCACAGCCGCGCGATGGCGCCGTGCTTGCCGGGCACTTATCAAGCCCGCCATCGGAGGGCAGGAACGGTTCCCCAGTCGACGGAGTCCCCATGGCCGAGGCCGCTAGCATCCTCGTCGCCTTCCTGCCGCATATCCTGGTGCTGTTGTTTACCGGTGCGATCGCCGGAACCTTGGCGGGCTTGCTCGGCGTGGATGGCGGCGCGCTGCGGGTACCGATGACCGTGATCACGGCACCCTTGGGCGCCCGGTTGGCCCATCGGTTGAGCCGGGTATGGCTGCGCCGGGCGTTTGCGTTGTTTCTTGCGATCACCGCCGCGCGTATGGTCCCGCGGTTGCCTGGATGACCCATTTGGAGATCGACGAATGAGTACGGTGGATGCGGTTGGGGTGATCGGCCTCGGTTCCATGGGCATGGGCGTGGCGAAATCGTTGATCCGCGCCGGGATCGAGACCTGGGGCGTCGATGTGCGGGATGCCGCGCTTCTGGAGCTGGAGGAGGCCGGCGGCAAGGTCGCGTCGAGCCCGGCGGAACTGGGACGCCACGTGGAGACCGTGATCGTTCTGGTGATCAACGCCAACCAGACCCAGGCCGCGCTGTTCGGCGAGGCCGGATTGGCCAGCACGCTCGCCGCTGGTTCGGTGGTGGTCGCCAGCGCCACGGTACCCGCCGATGTCGCCATCCAGATCGGCCAACACTTGGCCGAGCAAGGCATCGACATGATCGACGGGCCGGTATCGGGCGGAGCGGTCGGCGCTAACGCCGGAGAGCTGTCGCTCATGGCGTCCGGTCCCGACCATGCCTTCGACAAGGCGGCACCGGCGCTGCAGGCGATCGCCAAGACGGTTTACCGGCTGGGGCCGACCCACGGCACCGGCTCGACCGTGAAAACCATCAACCAGCTTCTGGCCGGTGTCCACATCGCGGCGGCGGCCGAGGCCATGGCGCTCGGCATACAGGCCGGGATCGACCCGCGCACCTTGTACGAGGTGATTTCGAATTCGGCGGGTGCCTCGTGGATGTTCAACAACCGGGTGCCACACATCCTGGATGGCGACTACACCCCACGCAGCGCGGTGGACATCTTCGTCAAGGATCTCGGCATCGTGCTGGAGACCGGCAAGCGCGTGACCTTGCCACTACCGCTGACCGCCAGCGCGCACCAGCAGTTCCTGGCCGCCGCCGCCGCCGGGCTCGGCCGCGAGGATGACAGCGCCGTCATCAAGGTGTTTCAGAAATTGGCCGGCTTCGAGCTACCCAGGGGCACGGAGGGCTGATCCCTATCCGAACAAGCAGCCGACCCCGTAGCAGTCGGCGCCGAGCAGCTTCACCGTCACCGCCCAGCTGATCAGGTCGAACAGCAGCCCCAGCACCGTGATCGGTACGCCGACAAACACCAGCACATAAATCAACGCCCAGCCGGTGAACCGGCGGGCTGGGATGACGTGGCCACGAACGGTCACGGGTTTCTTGAACAGTGCGATCACGCGCACGACACTAACGCCATCTTGGATGGGCGGAAACCGCATGGCGCATCGAACGAACGCGAAGAAGCTGAAGGGAACGCCGGGGGGTGAGCGCGCCGGCATCGCGTTGACCTGGGACGGGGTCACCGAGCGGCAGTGGGGGGAGTATCTGGCGGTGGCCGGTCCGGCGCCGCTGGAACAGAGCTGGAGCTATGGCGACGCGATCGCCGCCGGATCGTTGTACCGGCCGACGCGCGGGGTGTTCCGCCGGGGTCGCGAGGTGGTGGCGGTGGCCCAGGCGATCGATTGGCCGCTGGCCGGGGTGGCGCACATCGTCAAGCTGGTGCGCGGGCCGGTGTTTCTGACCGAAGGACTGGAACCGGTGGAGCGCATGGCCGTATTTCGCCTGCTCAAGGACCGCTGGCCGATGGCACGGCTCAACTGGTTCTTCTTCACCCCCGAGGCGGCGGACGGTGCGGCGGCACGCGACCGCATGGCGGCCCTCGGCCTAAAGCGGACGGTGACCGGCTATTCCACTGCCTGGCTTGACCTGAGCGAAGGTGTGGAGGCGGTGCGCGCCGGGTTGCAGCAGAAATGGCGCAATCAGTTGGTGCGGGCCGAGGGGGAAAAGCTGCGGGTGCGCGACGCCCATGGCGGGCCGTCGCTGTCCTGGTTGTTGGAGCGTCACGACGAACATCGCAAGCGCCGACGATTGCGCACGTCGACCGGTGCCTTCGCCGCCGCCCTGACGTTGCTGGCGCCGAAGCCCCGCGATGTGCTCGTGCTGCAGGCCGAACGCGGCTCGGACCCGCTGGCGGCAGTTCTTTTCCTGCGTCATGGCGCCGCCGCCACCTACCACATCGCCTGGACCGGACCGGAAGGGCGCGCGGCGTACGCCCATAATCTGCTGGTGTGGCGCGGGATCGAGCGGTTGGCGGCGGACGGGGTGCGCTGGCTCGATCTGGGGGGCATCGACGGCTCGATGCCCGGCGTCAGCCGCTTCAAGCTCGGTACGGGAGCCGAGCCGGTGACGCTGGTCGGGACGTGGTTGTAGGAACAGCCCCGTTCATCCCTCGAACCGTGCGAATTCTTCGTCATAGCCGCCATGCCAGCGCGACAGCGGCGGCCGGTCCTCGGTGATGTCGTGGGCCGCCCACAGAATACGGCGGCGGTCTTCCTCGTGGCTGGTCTCGTCGTCGGGGCAGACGATGTAAAAGCTGCCGCGCTCCAACCCGGCCAGCAGCTCGTCGATCACCTGGTCGGGCAGCCAGGCGCCGGGTTGGTGCGCGCGGCCGCCGGTGGTGGTCCAGCCGGGCACCAACAGGTGGGCGGTGACCCGGCAGCCCTCGGTCCGCCGCAACTCGTGCTGCAACGCCTCGGTATAGGTTTTCACCGCCGATTTGCCGACGTTATAGATCGTATTGCCCGGCGGGTTGGTGATGCCTTGCTTCGAGCCGGTGTTGATCACCACGCTCTGGGCACCGGTCGCCATCATGTCGGGCACGAAGGCTCGCACGCCGCTGACCACACCCCAGAAATTGACCTCCATGGCCTGACGCCACGGGGTCGGATCGTCCCAGAATGTGCCGGACAGACGGGTCGCCGCATTGTTCATCAACAGCGCCACGGGGCCATAGCGCGCATCCACGGCCGCTTTCAGGGCGTCGATGGCGTTTGGATCGGCCACATCGGTCGGCACCGCCAACACGGCGTCGCCACCACGCGTTGAGGCTGCTGCGATGTCGGCTTGCGCCGACTGCAACGCCGATGTTTCGATATCGACCATCACCACGTTCATGCCGAAGCCGGCGAACCGGCGACAGGCGGCGAGGCCGATGCCGCTGGACGCGCCGGTGACGACGGCGGTGCGGCCAGTCTGGAAGATAGGGTGGCTCATCGGTCACTTCCCCATGTCGGTGATGAACGCCGCCACCGCGCGGCCGATCTCGGCAGCGCTGTCTTCCTGGATGAAGTGATTGCCGGCCACGCGCACCTCGCGTTGGTTTGGCCAACCACGGCAGAACGCCCGCTGCGCGCCGATCAGGATGGCGCCGGGGTCGGCGTCGACGAACAATTTCGGCACCGGACTCCGAGCCAGCCAATCAGCATAGGCTTGCACCCGGTCGACGACCTCGGCGGGGTCACCGCCGATCGGAATGTTGCGCGGCCAGGTCAATGTCGGCCATCGGTCCTCCACTTGGGTGAACGGCCGGCGGTATTCGGCCATCTCCTGCTCGGTCAAGTCACGTATGATCGAGCCGGGCAGGATGCGTTCGACGAACAGATTGCGCTCCAGGACCAGGCTTTCGCCTTTGTCCGAGCGGAGCGCTTGGAAGATCGGCGTCGCCTGTTCGTTCCATTCCTCCCATCCCGAAAGCGGGCGGACGATGGCCTCCATATAGGCGATGCCGGCAACCCGGTCGGGGTGGCGCCGGGCCCAATCGAAACCAAGAGCCGACCCCCAGTCATGCACCACCAGCCAAAGCGATGTGCCGGGCGCCACCACGGCATCGATGAAACCGTCAAGGTAGCGGGCGTGGTTGGCGAAACCATAGGTCTCGGGATTGCCCGGATCGGGCAGCTTGTCGCTGTCGCCCATGCCGATCAGGTCCGGGGCGAGGCAGCGGCCTAGCGGTTCGACCGCTGGTATGACGTCACGCCACAGGAAGGACGACGTCGGGTTGCCGTGCAGGAACAACACCACCGGGTCCGCCACCGGGTTGCCTTCGCGGCTCCCGGTGTCGAGATAGGCCATGCGACGACCCAGAACCCCGACAGTCGATTTTCGGTCTTTCCAGGCCGTCATCATGCTTTTCCCTCAGATGCCGAAGGGAAGCGTGCAACGCGCGGAGGCCCGGGGCAAGACCCCGGGCCATCACGAACCCCGGCAGCGCCTCCCGCTTAGCGGGGGGCGACTACCATGATCATCTGGCGGCCTTCTACCTTCGGGTACGCTTCGACCTTGGCAACATCGGCCAGGTCTTCCTGCACCCGCTTCAGGACGTTCAGACCGATTTCCTGGTGCGCCATCTCGCGACCACGGAAGCGCATGGTCACCTTGACCTTGTCACCGTCGTTCAGGAACCGGTTCACGTTGCGCATCTTGGTCTGGTAATCATGATCGTCGATATTCGGACGCATCTTGATCTCCTTGACCTCGATGATCTTTTGTTTCTTTTTCTCCTCGTTTTTCTTCTTCTGGGCTTCGTACTTGAATTTTCCGTAGTCCAAAATCTTGCATACCGGCGGATCGGCGTTCGGCGACACCTCCACCAGATCCAGGCCGTATTGCTCGGCCTGGGCAAGCGCATCGTCGAGGTTCAACACCCCGAGCATCTCGCCTTCCGGACCGACGCAGCGCACGCTGCGGACGGATATATCCCGGTTGATACGCGGCCCATCCTTTTGCGGGGCCGCTGAACTCTGTGGTGGTCTAGCGATTGGTCACCTCCTTCATGTCATGCGGCGCCGTGCGGCGGCGACGCTTCATCACTGAGAATATGGACGGCCTCGTCAAGCGCAAGGACTTCCTGTGCCTTGCCCCCCAACCGGCGTACGGCGACCGAGCGGTTTTCGGCCTCGCGCCCGCCAACCACGAGGATCGCCGGGACCTTGGCCTCGGAATGCTCGCGGACCTTGTAGTTGATCTTTTCGTTGCGACGGTCCATCGCCACCCGCAATCCAGCCGCCTTGCACACCGCGGCAACCTCGGCGGCGTAATCGTCGGCCGCTTCGGTGATGGTGGCGACCACCACCTGCACCGGCGCCAACCAGAGCGGGAAGCGGCCGGCGTAGTGTTCGATCAGGATACCGATCCAACGTTCCATCGAGCCGAAGATCGCCCGGTGCAGCATGACCGGCCGTTTGCGCTCGCCGCTTTCGGTGACATAGGTCGCGTCCAGGCGTTCCGGCAGCACGAAGTCGACCTGCAACGTACCGCATTGCCAGTCGCGGCCGATGGCGTCGCGCAGCACAAATTCCAGCTTCGGGCCGTAGAACGCCCCCTCGCCCGGGTTCAGCTTGGTGTCCAGCTTGGCGGCGTCGCAAGCGTCGCGCAGCGCGCCCTCCGCCCGGTCCCACACGGCATCCTCACCGACCCGCACTGGCGGCCGGTCGGAGAACTTGATGCGAATATCCTCGAACCCGAAATCGCCGTAGATGCTCTTCAGCAGGTCGCAGAACTTGATGCTTTCCTCGGTGATCTGTTCCTCGGTGCAGAAGATGTGAGCGTCGTCCTGGGTGAAGGCGCGCACCCGCATGATGCCGTGCAGCGCTCCCGACGGCTCATTGCGGTGGCAGGAGCCGAACTCGGCCAGACGCAACGGCAAATCGCGGTAAGAGTGCAGGTTCTGATTGAATACCTGAATATGGCACGGGCAGTTCATCGGTTTGATGG
>JABMNR010000170.1 GCA_013203465.1 Alphaproteobacteria bacterium | reverse complement strand
CGACCGGATCATGGCGCTGCTGCGGGCCCGGCCGCAGGTGCTCGACCTCGTCGAGGCGTCGCCCGAGGGCCCCGTCGAGCCGGTGGTGGCCTTCCACGAGGTGAGCTTCCGCTACCGGCTCGACCTGCCCCTGGTGCTCGACGGCGTCAGCTTCGAGGTCCGCCCGGGCGAGACGGTCGCCCTCGTCGGCCCCTCGGGCGCGGGCAAGTCGACGGTGCTGAACCTGATCCCCCGGTTCTATGACGTGACGGCGGGGACCATACGGATCGCCGGGCACGACGTGCGCACGGTGACCATCGCCAGCGTGCGTGAAGCCATCGCCCTGGTCAGCCAGGAGGTCGTGCTGTTCGACGACACGGTGGAAGAGAACATCCGCTTCGGCCGGCCCGACGCCAGCGACGAGGACGTGCGTGCCGCCGCCGAGGCGGCGGCGGCGAACCTTTTCATCGACGCGATGCCGAACGGCTACGCCACCCGGGTGGGCGAGCATGGCCTGAAGCTGTCGGGTGGCCAGCGCCAGCGTATCGCCATCGCCCGGGCGATCCTCAAGGACGCGCCGATCTTGCTCCTGGATGAAGCGACCAGCGCGCTCGACACCGAAAGCGAGCGGCATATCCAGACCGCGCTGGCGCGGTTGATGGTGGGGCGGACGACGATCGTGATCGCCCATCGTCTGTCGACCGTGCGGGGGGCCGACCGTATCCATGCTTTCGATGGCGGCCGGGTGGTCGAGACCGGCAGCCACGACGAGCTGCTACGCCACGACGGACTCTACGCCCGGCTGCACGCGCTGCAATTCCGTGAGGTGGAAACCATCGCCTGACCGAGCCCCGTGCTCTGGTTCAAGCCTTCCAGCGCTTGTGCACCCACAGCCATTGCTCCGGCCGCTCGCGGATCCAGCCTTCCAGCAGATCGTTGGCCGCTTGCACCATCGTCGTGACGTCGGCCGTGCGGTCGCCGGTGTCGGGAACCGCCATGGGAGCCTCGACGGTGACGCGGAACCGCACCCCTTCCAGCCGCTCGATGCGGATCGGCACCACCGGGCATTTGAGACGTATGGCGAACTGGGCGAAGGCGTCGCCGGTCATCGCCGGCCGGCCGAAAAACCTCGCCTCGATCCCTTCGTTCAGTTTCTGGTCAACCAGCAGGCCGAGACGACGCTTCTCCCGCAGCGAGGTCAGAACCATGCGCGCGCCGTCGCCGCCCTTGGGGATCATCCGGCTGTCGGGATGGATACGGCGGCGGTTGTACAGCGAGCGCACCAAGGGATTGTCCGGTGCGCGGAACACCGCGTCGATCGGCATGCCGAAGCGGGCCGAGACCAGCGGCATCAGCTCCCAATTGGCCAGGTGGCCGGAGATGAAGATGGTGGGTCCAGGGCTCGCCGCCAGGGCTTCCGCCCGCTCGGCGCCGATCACCTCGACCCGCTCGCCGATTTCGGCGCGCATGGTCTTCAAATGGGCGAACTCACCGGCGGTTTGGCCGAGGTTGCGCCACATACCGTCCAGGATCGTGTCGATCTCGGCATCGGCCATGCCGGGAAACGCCCGCGCCAGATTGTCGCGGGCCCGGGCGTGCAGCGCCAACCTGGGGCCGATCCGCGCCAAGACGGCGGCACCGAACGCCGAGGCGGTCTCCAACGGCAGGGCATGCATCGCGCCATAGGCGACGAGCGCACCGAGCGCCTCCAGCGGATACAACACGGGGGACAAGGGGGTTTTCATGCCGGGGGTATCGACCGGCGACCCCCATCTTGTCCAGACCCGCGTGTGCGCGGTCGATGGGAAGCCGGGTTAGGCGGCGGCCGGAGCCAGCCGCGCCAGGGGTTTTTCGTCGATCGGCAGATGGATCGCCGTCGCCAGCAAACCCAGCACCACACCGGCCCACCACACCCCATCGTAGGAGCCGACGGTGTCGTACAGATAGCCGCCGAGCCAGATGCCGGCGAAGCTGCCGAGCTGATGGCTGAGGAACACGAGGCCAAACAAGGTCGCCATGTACTTCACGCCGAACACCTGGGCGACGATCCCGGTGGTCAGTGGCACGGTCGACAGCCACAGCAACCCCATCGCACCGGCGAACAGATAGATCGTCAGCTCGGTCTTGGGGGCTAGCAACAAGGCGGCGATCACGATCGCGCGGAGGAAGTAGATCGAGCTTAGTCCGCATTTCTTGCTCCAGCGCTGGCCGGCGGCACCGGATATGACCGACCCTATGATGTTGAACAGCCCGATCAGGGCCAGGGCGACCGCGCCGACCGCGGCATCCAGACCAAGGTCACGGATGTAGGAGGGAAAGTGCACGGTGATAAACGCGACGTGGAAGCCGCAGACGAAAAACCCGACGGTCAGCAGCACAAAACCGCGATGACCGCGCGCCTCCTTCAGCGCCTCGCCAAGCGACTGGTTGCTGATCGGCTCGCCCTTGCCCTGGGTGTTGTTCGGCAGCGCCAGGGCCAGAGGAATGATGATCAGCGTCGAAGCCGCCATGATCAGCAGCGCCGAATTCCAACCATAGGCCTCGATGAAGCCCTGGCCGAGCGGCGAGAACACCACCTGGCCGAACGACCCGGCGGCGGTTCCAAGCCCGAGCGCCAGCGATCGCCGCTCCGGACCGACCACCTTGGCCATCGCCGCCATGGCCAGCGAGAAGGCGGTGAATGCCACGCCAATCCCGGTCAACACTCCGCCGAACAGGTGCAGGGCGGTGACGCTTTCGGCGCCGGCCATGCCCCAGACGCCAATCGCGTACACCACCGCGCCAAACGCCAGCACGCGGGCCGGGCCGAACCGGTCGGCGATGGCGCCGGCGATCGGCACGCCCAAGCCCCACAGCAGGTTTTGGATCGCCATGGCGAGGCCAAACGTCTCCCGGTCCCAACCGCGCTCGACGGTCATCGGCTCCAGTAACAGCCCGAAGATCGAGCGGATACCGAACCCGATCATGGCGATCAGGCAGCCGGCCAGTATGACGATCAGCGGCGTGCGCCAGCCGGAAGCGGGGGAGGGAGCTGTCGTCGCGGTCATAGTGTGTGGCCTCGCGGGTGAGCGTGATCGATTGTCATGGTCACAATGATGCGTTATAACGTGTAACTGCACGAGTGTACATGCACGGACCAATTGCGAGCGTCAATGGGCAAAACAGCAATCATCGATGCGTCCAAGGAGCCAATTGATCTCGGCGCGGGGCCGGCGGAGCTGAACCGCTGCACGGCGGCGGCGGTGCGCCGCGCCGCCCGGCGGGTGACCCAAGTCTATGACGAGGCGCTTAAACCGCTCGGCCTGACCTTGCCGCAGTATTCGGTGTTGGCCAATTTGTTGCTGATCGATGGGGCTAGCGTCACCGAACTGGCGGCCCAGCTGGTGGTTGATCGCACGACACTGACCCGCAACCTCGGACCGCTGAGCCGATCCGGCTGGGTTCGTCTGGAACCCGGGGCCGATGGCCGCAGCCGTGCCGTTCGCCTTACGGACACTGGTCGGCTGATCCTGGCCAGCGCCGTCCCTGCCTGGCAAGGCGCCGAGGTGCGCATACGCGCGATGCTCGGCGAGACCTTGGCCGGTGACCTGCGCGCCGCCAGCGACCAGACGGTCGCGGCGTTGGATCGGGAGGGGTAATAACGCGGCTGAGTGCCGTGCGATCACGCTATTGGACGGCGGCGTCGCGGGCTGATTAACTAACGCCCGGCGGGGATCGGCACGAAGGGATGGTTCATGGATCAGGACAAACTCGAGGCGCTTCGGGACAAATATGGGGCGATTGAGCCTGGGACCGTGTTCGATCCGCATTTCGCCGAGGTTGCCGAGACGGTGTTCAGTGGCGGCCGGCGCCAATGGCCGTTCGCCGGGGTCTCAACCTTCCTGGACGCGCCGCATCAGGCGCTGCTGCCCGAGGATCCGGATTTCGCCGAGCTTGATTACGCCTTCATTGGCGTGCCGATGGACCTTGGGGTGTCGAACCGCTCCGGCTCGCGGCTCGGTCCCCGGGCGGTGCGCGATGTCGAGCGCATCGGCCCGTATGAGCATATGCTGCGGATGGCGCCGTTCGCCGGGTGCAAGACCGCCGATGTCGGCGATGTGCCGATGCGCAGCCGCTACGATCTGGCGAGCTGTCACGATGATATCGAGGTCTATTACAAGGGTGTGAAGGCGGCGGGGGTGATCCCGTTGACGGTGGGGGGCGATCATTCGATCAGCCTGCCGATCCTCAAGGCGCTGGGTGCCGACGAGCCGCTCGGCATGGTGCATATCGATGCCCATGCCGATACCGGCGGGCCGTTCGAGAACACCCGGTTCCACCACGGCGGCCCGTTTCGCCAGGCGGTGCTCGACGGCGTGCTCGACCCCGAGCGAACCATCCAGATCGGCATCCGTGGAGCGGCGGAGTATCTGTGGGAGTTCTCGGTCGAGTCCGGCATGACGCTGCTGCACGCCGAGGACGTCATGAACAAGGGGGTGCCCGAGGTGGTGCGGATGGCCCGCGAGGTCGTCGGCGACAAGCCGTTCTACATCTCGTTCGACATCGACAGCCTGGACCCGGCCTTCGCGCCCGGCACCGGCACGCCGGAGGTCGGGGGGCTCACCACCCTGCAGGCGTTGGAGATATTGCGCGGCCTCAAGGGCCTGCCGATGGCGGGCGGCGATGTGGTCGAGGTGGCGCCGCAATACGACAGCACCAGCAATACCGCCCACGCCGGCGCGCAAATCCTCTTCACCCTGTTCTGTCTGGCCCGGCTGGGCGAGGCGGCGCGCGGCTGAGCCGCTGGTGGTGCGATCGAAACGGATGGGCTCCATCCGTTTGGTGAATCGCCCCACCGGATCAGGCCACTAGGCGTCACCCAGCAGCGTCGTTGCGATCGCCGCCCATTCCTCGTCGAGCGCGGCTCGGCCATGCGGCCGGCCGGCGCGGCGGAACCAGTACCCGGCATTGGCGTCGTCGCCCTCTACCCGGTGCAGGTGGGCGTGCACCCAAGCGGCGGCCTCGCTGTTATCGGTTTGGCTCACTTGATGGGCGCGCTCCCAATCGCCCTTGCCCTGCCACCACAGCCCCTGCAAGGCCGGGGAGAGATCGGAGGGCGGGGCGGTGTCGGAGAGCGAGCGTCGAAACTCGTCGAGGGTCATGGCTTGTTCCTTCTCGCCCGTGATCCGCATGGCGCCATCGACGGCATGGAGTGCATCACGCCGCCGCGCGTGTCACCCGGTTACGCCCGGCTTCCTTCGCTTGGTACAACGCCTCGTCGGCGCGCTTCATGGCGGTATCGACGCTGGTGTCGCCGCCGTTGATCGTGGCGACGCCGAAACTGGCGGTGATTCGACGCGGACCGGCGGGGGTGGCGACCTCGGACTCCTCGATCGCGACCCGAAGCCGCTCGGCCAACACCATGGCGCCTTTAATACCGGTCTCCGGCAACAGGATGGCGAACTCCTCGCCGCCGACACGCGCCACCAGATCGCCGGCCTTCCGCAACGTGCCGCGCACCACCTCGGCCAGGCGTATGAGGACCTGGTCGCCGATATCGTGACCCAATTCGTCGTTGATCGCCTTGAAATGGTCGATGTCCAGCATGACGATCGAGGCTTCCCGATCGTAGCGGCGGACCCGCTCGACCATCTCGGAGGCGCGGCTCAGCAAGACCCGGCGATTGAACAGTCCGGTCAGGGGATCGGTGGTGGCCAGGCGTTCCAATTCCTGGGCCAAGTGATGACGCTCCGTCACGTCGACCAAGGTGCCGAGCACGCCGGTCACGGCGTCCGTGTCGCCGCGGATCGCGGCCTTGTTCATCACGAAGCGTCGGTCCTGCGCGTGGGGGAAGGACAGGTCGGTTTCGTAAGTTTGGACGGTGTCGGGCGCGCTGTAGAGGGTTTCGTCCATGGCATCGATCCGCGCGACCAGATCGCGCGGCAGGAGCTCGGCGAGCGGGTGTCCGGTGATCTCGTCGGGCATGCGGCCGTAGAGTGCGGCGTAGGACGAGTTGACCAAGCCGAGACAACCGTCGCGCAGCCGATAGAACAACGGCAGCGGCACCGCTTCCAGCAATTGCTCGACGAACCGCCCCGCGCGCCGTGCCTCGCTCTCGGCGCGGCTTTTGTCTTCCGCCAGATCGACCAGCATTCCGGCTTGCTCTCGGAGGGTCTCATTGGTGTAGAGCAACTCATTGTGCTGGTGTTCCAACTGGGCTTGCGCCTCGCGGATCTCGGTAATGTCGGCGAAGGTAACGATCAACTTACCCGCGGCCCTGCCGACCGACACATTGAGGGTTTTGCCGAGCATTGGTTGTTCGGATTCGAACCGCTCGCCCTTGCCGGTTGTCCAGACCCGCTCGTAGACCTCGAACCCTTTGAGATCGGGAACGATCTCGCGCAGCGAGTGCCCCACAAGTTCGGCCTCGGGGCGGCCGACAATCTCGACGGCACTGCGGTTGACCGCCACGATGTCGAGATCGACCAGACGGTCCTTCTCGAAGCGTGGCCGAAACAGGGCGATGCCGTCCAGGCTGGCCGCCAGGATGCCGTCGTACAGATCGGATTTGCTATCCAGCGGTTCGTTGTAACAGACGATCCATGGCGCGCCTTCCGGCCCTTCGACCGGCAGGATCAAGCGCTCCCAACTGACGATCGCGCTGGCGTGAAGGGCGTTGTGCGCGGTGTAGATCGGCCGGCCAAGGGCCAAGGCGTCGCGGTATTTCGACTGAAACCAGCGTCCTACCTCGCTGTCGAAATCGGCGGTCGACTTGCCGGTCATATCGAACCCGGCCTGAGTGGCGATGCCGCGACCGTAGAACCGATAGTGAAAATCGTCGCCGCCAGGGACCAGGACCATGAGCTGGTCGCTCATGCCGGGTTCGTGCGAGGGGGCGAACCGGTCGTAGCTCGGCAATCTCTCAGGATCGTTGTTCCGCAACGTCTCCCAGGTTTTGAATAGCGCGCGGATGTTGCGGTTCTCGACCAGACGATCGATCGACTCCCTGATTTCCGTATGGACGATGTTGGCCATGGGCGTCGCCGCTATAAGTCAGATCCGGCAATGATAGTAACGCGGCGGGGCGTTAAATAAACCATCAGGTGATTTCCTTAGTGCTCGCCGGACCGCGCCGCGGCCGACACCGCCCGGTCACGCGGCAGCGCGGCGAACCTGATTTCGGCCATTGTTCTTTGCGTGATACAGCGCCGCGTCGGCTCGCTTAAGGGTATCTTGTACACTTTGATCGGCACTGCTCATCGCGGCCACGCCAAAACTGGCGGTGAACCGTTGTGGGCCCGATGGCGTTGCAATTGTGGTCTCCTCGAAAATGGCACGAAGGTGCTCAGCCAAAGCCATGGCGCCCTCGGGATTGGTATCGGGAAGCAGCAGCACGAATTCCTCACCGCCGAGCCGCGCGGCCAGATCGCCACTTCGCCGCAAGCTGGCGTTTAAAATTTCCGCCAGGCGGATCAAGAGATTATCGCCGATGTCGTGGCCGAACCCGTCATTGATCGCCTTGAACCGATCGATATCCAGGATGATGAGTGAGGCGTGATGGCCATACCGGCATACCCGGCCGAAGACTTCTTCGGACCGCTCCTGGAACATCCGCCGGTTGTACAGCCCTGTGAGCGAGTCGGTCGAGGCGAGACGCGTCAGCTCTTGTGACAGGTGATACTGCTCGGTCGTGTCCATCATGGCCACGATCACCCCATTGGGTGTGCCGTCGTCGCCGAAGATCGCCGCTTTGTTCACAACCATGCGCCGATCGGTGGCGGCGGGAAAGTGCGCGTCCCTCTCGTATGTCTGCTTCTGCTGCGGGTCGGCGAACAGTTCGGCGTCTTTCTCGTCGATCCAGGCCACGATCTCGGGCGGTAGCAGGTCGGCCAAGGGCCGGCCACTAATCTGTTCACGGTCGGCGTTGAACAAATCGGCGTACGACGAATTGACCAAGCCAAGAGTTCCGTCCTTCAGACGGTAGTACATGGGCAGGGGAATGGCCTCGAAAAGCTGGCTTGTGAAACGTTGCGCCTCACGGGCTTCGCGCTCGGCCAGGCTTTTGTCTTCCGCCAATCCGACCAGCACGCTGGCTTGCTCCTGGAGCGTTTCGTTGATGAACATTAACTCGGCGCTTTGCTGCTCCAGGCATTCCTGTGCCTCACGCATGTCGGTGATATCGGAGAATGTCACGATGAGTTTGCCGGCGGCCTTGCCGACGGCGACATGGAATACCCGGCTTATCTCGAGGTGGTTCGCTTCGAATTCGCCCGGCGTGCCGGTGTCCCAGACCTCCTTGTAGGTCTCGACGCCTTGAGCCGCGGGAAACACGTCCTTGAGTCTATGACCGATCAATTCGGATTCCGACCGGCCCAGGATGTTGATCGCTTTTTGATTGACCGCCAGGAACTCGAAATCGACCAAAATACCGGCGTCGTCGAAGCTTGGGCGGAATAAGATGATGCCATCCTGGCTGGCGGTCATGATGCCGTCGAACAGGTCCGACTTACTGTTCAGCGACTCGTTGTAGCAAACGATCCAGGGCGTGCCATCCGGCCCGGTCACCGGAAGGATCAAGCGCTCCCAGCTGATGACCGAGGCAGCGAGTTGGGCGCTGTGGACGGTGTAGATCGGCCGGCCGGTCTCCAGCGCCTCTTCGTGCGTCGCGCGGAACCAGCGGCCAAGACCGCCTTTGAAATCGGCGGTCGACTTGCCGGTCATATCGAAGCCCGAAAGCGAGACGATGCCATGGCCGCAATAGTCGTAGCGGAACCCCTGACCCTCCGGGACCAGCACCATCAAATGGTCACGTTCGAGCACACGGGACTCCGGGCTGAAGGAATCGTAGTCAGGCAGGCGGCCGACACCCGCGTCCCGACGGCGGTTCTCCCAGTCCCGCACCAGGGTCTGGATGGTGCGGTTGTCAACCAGACTCGCGATCGATTCGCGTATCTCGGTGTGGGTAACGCCAGCCATGCTCTTCCACTCATGATCCCGGTTCGTCGATGACATTTGTATATTCTTCAGGTGAATGAACGGTTAACGCGGCGACGCCAGGTTGCGGCCGCGCGGCGGATAGCGGTTTTTCACGGCCTGCCGACCAAGCTGCTAGGATCGGCTCGACTTTCGCCCATACCCACCAGGCCGATGGATCAACGATCATGGACAAGACCGAGGCGCTCAGCCGGGTGTTCGGCTTCGAGACGTTTCGCGCCGGCCAGGAACCGGTGGTGGACGCCCTGCTGGCCGGCCGTGATGCGTTGGCGGTGATGCCGACGGGTGCGGGGAAGTCCTTGTGCTATCAACTGCCCGCCGTGGTTGAGCGGGACGGGTTGACGCTCGTCGTCTCACCCTTGATCGCCTTGATGGACGACCAGGTTCGCGGCCTGCGCTTGCAGGACATCGCCGCCGCCGCCATGCATTCGGGCCACTCGTCGGCGGAAAACGCCAACACCCTGCGCGCCGCCGTGGCGGGTGAGTTGCGCTTGCTTTACGTCTCGCCTGAGCGAGTAACCCTGGATGGCGTGCTCGATCATCTGCAACACGCGCCGGTCCGCCGCGTCGTGGTCGACGAGGCGCATTGCATCAGCCAGTGGGGGTTTTCCTTCCGGCCCGAATATCTGGCCTTGCCGCGTCTGCGGGGGGTGTTTCCCGGGGCCGCGTTCGCCGCCTTCACCGCCACCGCCGACGCCGTGACCCGGGACGAGATTGTCGCCCGTCTGCTGGCCCGGGACGCGGAGGTTTTCGTCTTCGGCTTCGACCGGCCGAACATCGAGATTCGCATTGCCGAGAAGACCAATCCGAAACGACAGCTTCTGGCGTTCATGGCGGATCGGCGCGGTCAGAGCGGCATCGTCTATTGCCTGTCGCGCAAGGCGGTGGACGAGATGGCGGCCTTGTTGACGGCGGAGGGATTCCGGGCGCTGCCCTATCACGCCGGCATGGATTCCGAGACACGGGCCGCCAACCAGGATTGGTTCGCGACCGAGAGCGGGGTGGTCATGGTGGCGACCATCGCCTTCGGCATGGGGATCGACAAGCCGGATGTGCGCTTCGTCTTTCACACCGACGTGCCGGGCTCGATCGAGGCCTATTACCAGGAGATCGGCCGCGCCGGCCGCGACGGCCAACCGGCGGTGGCGCAAATGCTCCATGGCTTGGACGATATCCGCACCCGCCGCCGGTTCATCGAGGAAAGCGGCGCCAATGAGGAAAAGTGCCGTGTCGACCATCAGCGGCTGAACGCCTTGCTGGGATTGTGCGAGACGACCGAATGCCGGCGCCGGTCGCTTCTGGCGGCGTTTGATGAGGTCTTGGAGGCCGATTGCGGACGATGCGACATTTGCCTCGAACCGCCGGTGGTGATCGATGGGTCGGTCGCGGCGCAAAAATTGATGTCGGCGATGCTGCGCACCGGATGCCGGTTTGGCGTCGGGCACCTGATCGACGTGCTGTTGGGGGCGGCGACCGAGAACGTGCGCAAATTCGGGCACGAGGCGTTGCCGACCTTCGGCATCGGTGTCGAGTTCAAGCGCGAGGGCTGGCGTTCGGTCGCCCGCCAACTGCTGGCCATGGGGGTGATCGATCTCGACATGGCCGGCTGGGGTGCGCCGCGCCCGACGGAACGTGGCCGTCGCGTGCTCAAGGGAGGCGAGACGGTGTCGATCCGCCGGCCGGACGAACGCCGCTCGACGCAGAGGAAATCCCGCTCGGCAATGCCGCCGCCGGATGTGGCGGGCGCGGACTCGCAGGTGCTGGTGCGGTTGAAGACCTTGCGGCTGGCCATCGCGCGGGAACAGGGAGTGCCCGCCTACGTGGTGTTCAACGACCGCACCTTGATTGGCATGGCGTCCAGCTTGCCGCGCACCCTGGGCGCGATGGCGGAGGTGCATGGCGTCGGCCGCGCCAAGCTGGAGAAATTCGGCGCGCGGTTCCTGGAGACGCTGAACGCCGAGATGTAGGGCGATGAAGGCGGAAGCCATTTGCACGGCACCGGCGCGGTGGCAGAGTGCACAGCGTCGCAAACAACGAACAATCTTGTGAGGACATGTCTATGGATCTCGGCTTGCGTGGGCGGACCGCCCTGATCACCGGCGGCTCGAAGGGTATTGGGTTCGGTGTCGCCAAGAGTTTGGCGGCCGAAGGGTGCGATCTGCGTCTGGCCTCGCGGTCGGCCGAGACCCTGGCCGAGGCGGCCGACGCCATCGCCAAGGCGCATCAGGTTCGGGTGGAAACCCACGCGGTCGACATCTCGCGGTCGGAGTCGGTCGAGGAACTGGTCGCGGCGGGCCCGCTGCCGGACATCCTGGTGAACAACGCCGGCGCCATTCCGGGCGGCGACCTGCAGGCGGTCGACGAGGCGACCTGGCGCCAGGCGTGGGACTTGAAGGTGTTCGGCTACATCAACATGACACGCCGGTTCTATGGCCTGATGAAGCAGCGCGGCCATGGGGTGATCTGCAACGTCACCGGCCTTGCCGCCGATAAGACCGACTTCAACTATATCGCCGGGACCACCGGCAACGCCGGGTTGAACGCCTTCACCCGGGCGTTGGGCGGGCAGAGCGTCGAGGACGGAGTGCGGGTGTTCGCGGTCAGTCCCGGCCCGGTCCAGACCGAGCGGCTGATCGGCCTGCTCAAGACCCGCTGCCGGCAGGAAACCGGCAGCGATGAGGGTTGGCGCGACTACATGTCGGCCATGCCCATGGCGCGCGCCGCCAAGGTCGAGGAGGTGGCCGACGTGGTGGCGTTTCTGGTGTCCGGCCGCGCGTCTTATGTCAGCGGCACGGTGTTGACGGTCGACGGCGGTTTCGGTTCGCGTGGCGGCAGCTTCAGCCGGTAGGAGGCGACGGCCCCGTCGGCGTAGGGGGAGGCCCTATGTCCAATCGGTCTTGGTGCGGACCGTCTGCAAACGGTACACGTCGACGGCGATTGGCGTGGCCGCGCCCGAGGCCAGCAATGTCGCGTCCGGAAGGACCGATTGGCATAATGCCTCGAAGTCGGCGGCGTCGCCCCAGCCCTCGACGATCACGATCCATCGAGGCACTTTGTTCTTTTCCGCGCGGACCTTACGCTCCTCGGTATCGACGGCGCTGGCTTCCGGGTCGGCGATCAACAGATGCACCCCCGCAACCCCTCGACGTCCGGCGATCGCCGGGAGAATCCGTTCCGCCATGGCCCGGCGATGGCGTTCCTGCTCGTCTTCCGCAACGTCGTACCGCCAGGTCGCGGCGAGACCGCCTTGGCCGCGCCCGAACGTGGCCGCCACTCGGCACAGCGACCGCGCCACGTTCCGGAAGTGCGTCACGGTGGAGCGGGTCCAAGGCGTCGGGTTGTTCAAACGGTTCTGGTAGTCGGCTCCCTTGACCACTTCCGGCGACAGCGCCTCATAGAGGTTGAAGAACTCCAGATCGGCGCGGATGGCGACATAACGCCGGCCCCGCAGGAAGCCGGGAATGCCGACCCGTTCCGGCATGTGCTCTTCGCCATGCCACGCATAAAACTCGTCGCGGGCCTCCCGATCCAGATCGTGCCAGATGGCTACCGCGCCTTGACCCGCCAAGCTCATGTCATCCTCCCCTATGGCCCGTCACGTGCCGGGCATTGTCGCTTAACGCCGCCGCCGCCACGGCGTTCAACAGCAGCGCCGAGCGAGCGCCAGTTGCAACCGAAGCTCATAATCATCCTCCGGCCTGACGTGCGCGTGGCGGAAATGCTGGTGGCCGTGGTGATGGGCATGGCCGTGCCCGGCCTGTGATCGTATGGCGTCGGCCCGGGCGGCGGCGTCTTGTGCCCGGCGTCCGTCGTCCGTCAGGCCGTCGTCGTCGTCCGGGCGGCCCTCGGCGCGCAGACGGGCGCGGAGCGCGTCCGAGGCGGCGGGGTCGACCGCGGCGGTGTCCTCGTCGAACACCACGCCGTAGCAGGCCGCCGCCATGTCGCGCGAGACGATGCCTTGGATGACGTCGCGCTCGACCGCCGCCGGGTCGCGATCGAGCGGCGAGCCGAAACCGCCGCCGCCGCCCGAGCGCAATACGTAGCGGTCGCCCGGGTGCAGCGCCTCGGCCAGCACCTTGCCGGAGGGGAAAAACGCCTCCTCGCCGCCGGCGCGCTGTATCGTCACCTGGTTACCGGCGCCGGACAGCCCGCCGTCGAGCCCCCAGGGTCGGCAATTCACCCGCTCGATCTGCGCGTTGAACATGAAGTCGCCGGTGGCGCGCACCCGCTGCACCGTACCGAGGCCGCCGCGGAACTGGCCTGGGCCGCCGGAATCCTCACGCAACGCATATTCCTCGACGATCAGCGGGAACTTCACCTCGACCTGCTCGGATGGGCCGTTGTGGGTGTCGCCGTCGTTGATGGCGATGACCCCGCTAACGCCGTCCTCGGTCAGTTTCGCTCCCCAGCCGCCGCCGATCAGCCCGCCGACATAGATGAACAGCCGGCCGTCGCGCGGGTGGTAGCCGTTGACGCTGGCGATCACCAGATCGGCGTGGTGGCCGGCGATCACCTTGTCCGGCATGGCCGGCGCCATCGCCTTGAACACAGTGTCGACGATGGTCATCGGGAAGGTCATCCACCAGCGCATCGGCGCCGGCTTCTCGGCGCTGACCACCCGGCCGGTTGGCAGGATAATGGTGAGCGGCCGGAAGCTGCCGTCGTTCAGCGGGTAATCGAGGGCCGAGGTCAGGCACTTGAACGCCACTTGGCAGCACGACAGCCCGGCGGTCATGCCCGAATTGTAGAAGCCCTTGACCTGCTTGCTGATGTCGGTGAGATCGATGGTCATGTGGTCGTCCGCCACCGTCACCTTGACGCGGATCGGGATGCGCTTGCCGGCCTCCACCCCGTCGTCGTCCATGAACGACTCGGCCTCGTAGACGCCGTCCGGGATGGCGCGCACGCGTTCGCGCACCAGGGCCTCGCTGTGGTCCATGATGGCGTCGATGGAGGCGAGCAGCTCCTCGCGGCCATGCTTTTGGGCCAATTCCAGCATATGCCGCTCACCGGTCCGGATCGAGGCGATCTGCGCCTTGAGGTCGCCCATGGCGCGTTCCGGAAGGCGCACGTTCATGGCGATGACGTCGAGGATGTCTTGGTTGACCACGCCGCTCCGCCAAGCCTTGACGATTGGCATCTGCAGGCCTTCGGAATAGATGTCCATGGTCATGCCGTCGAGCGTTCCGCCGATGTCCTGCCAGTGCGCCATGCAGCCGGCGAAGCCGATCAGCGCCCCCTCGTGGAAGATGGGCACCGAAAAGGTCATGTGGTTCAGGTGACTGCCGGTGATGTAGGCGTCGTTGGTCAGCAGCACGTCGCCCGGATGGATGTTCTCCAGGCCGAAGTGCCGGATCTTCGCCTTGATCGTCTCGGAGATGCCGCGGATGAACATCGGCAGGCCGATGCCGATCGACAACACGTTGCCGTCGCGGTCGAACAGCCCGACCGTGAAGTCCAGCGCCTCGTAGATGATCATGTTGTAGGCGGTGCGCATCAAGTTCTGCTTCATCTCCTCGGTCGCGGCGATGAGGCCGTTCCTGACGATCTCGGTGGTGACCGGGTCGTGCCGGGCGGGGGCCGGGCGGTTCGCGTCGTTCATGCTCAGGCCCTCTGGATGTTGATCACGAGGTTGCCGGTCTCGTCCACGGTCAGCACGTCGCCCGGGAAGACCACCGTGGTCGAGGCGTATTCCTCGATTAGGGCCGGGCCCGCGACGACGTTGCCGGCGAGCAGATCGGCCCGGGCGAAGGTCGCCGTCGGGACGTGCCCGATGCCGGCGTCGAAGCAGACCGGCCGCGCGCCGCGACCGGCGGCGGCGGGCGGTGTCGCGGTGCCGCCAGCGAGCGGTTCCGGCGGCGGCTTGCGCATCTGGCCGATGACCGAACTGCGCAGGCTGACAATCTCCGCCTGCTCGTCCGGCGCGCCGTAGCCGTAGCGCACCTCGTGGATGGCATCGAACGCCGCCTTGACCCCGGCGGTGTCGCGGCCCTCGAACAGGGTGAGCGGCAGGTCGACCGTCACGGCGTGCTCCTGGCCGACGTAGCGCATGTCGGCGGAGCGGGTGACCACGACGTCGAGGAGATGCGGGCGGCCGGTCTCGATCGACGCTCGGCCCTCGGCTTCCATCTCCAGATAGCGACGCTCCAACTCGTCGAACGGCGCCGTGGCCAGCCGGGTGAACCAAGTGCGGACGTAGTCGCGGCGGAAGTCGGCGGCGAGCATGCCGAAGGCGGAGAAGTGCCCCGGCGAATGCGGGATGACGACGCGGGGAATGCGCAGCTCCTTGGCCACCATGGCGGCGTGCAGCGGCCCGGCCCCGCCATAGGCGATGAGCGCGAAGTCGGCGGCGTCGAGGCCGCGGTCGGTGGTCACCCGGCGCACCACATGGGCCATGGCCGTGGTGGCGATGCGCAGAATACCTTCGGCCGCCGCGGCGACGGTAAGTCCGAGCGGATCGGCGATCCGCTCCTTCAGCGCGCGCTCGGCGCCGGCGGTGTCGAGCGCCATCTCGCCGCCGAGGAACCGATCGGCGGCGAGGCGGCCGAGCACCAGGTTGGCGTCGGTCACCGTCGGCTCGGTGCCGCCGAGCTGGTAGCAGACCGGCCCCGGCTTGGCGCCGGCGCTCTGCGGGCCGACGCGCAGCGCCCCGCCCGGCCCGAGCCGGGCAATGCTTCCTCCGCCGGTGCCCACCTCCTGGATGTCGATCATCGGGATCTGCACCGGCAGCCCGGTCATGTAGCCGCCGATCATCGAGGCGCCGGTCATCAGCACCTCGCCGCCGGAGATCACCCCCGCCTTGGCCGTCGTCCCGCCCATGTCGAAGGCGATGGCGTCGGCGAGGTCCATGCGGCGGCAAAGCACCTTGGCGCCGATCAACCCGCCGGCCGGTCCAGACTCCAACATGCGGATGCACTCGCGCTGCGCTTCGGTCACGCCGTAGACGCCGCCGGTCGACTGCATGATCAGGAACGTGCCGGGAAAGCCGTCCTCGCCGAGCCGCTGGTTGAAGCCGTCGAGGTAGGAGGCGACCCCCGGACCGATGTAGGCGTTGGCCGCGACCGTCGAGGCGCGTTCGAACTCACGGTACTCCTGCGACAGCTCGTGGCTGGCCGACACGAATACGCCGGGGCAGGCGTCGGCGACGATTTCCCGGGCGCGGATCTCGTGCTCCGGATTGCGGTAGGAGTGCAGGAACAGGATGGCGATCGCTTCGATCCCCATGTCGGCGAGCGCTCGGGCGATGTGGCGGACCTGGGCCTCGTCGAGCGGCACCAGGACATTGCCCGCCGCATCCAGCCGCTCGTCGATCTCCAGCCGAAGCGCGCGGTCGATCAGCGGCTGGTGCTTCTGGAAATACAGGTTGTAGGCGTCCGGACGGTTGACCCGGCCGATCTCGTAGATGTCGCGGAAACCGCGGGTGATCAGCAGCGCCGTGCGCGCGCCGGTGCGCTCCAGAAGGGTGTTGATGGCGACGGTGGTGCCGTGCAGGAAAATACCCGTCCCGGCGAATCCGACGCCGGCCTTGGCCACGCCGTCGACGACGCCGGCAACCAGCGTGTCCGGGGTGGTCAGCGTCTTGCCGTAGCGGATTTCACCCGTCGCCGCGTCGAAGGCGGCGATGTCGGTGAAGGTACCGCCGACATCGGCGGCCAGCCGGATCGCCGTGGGTTGAGGATTGTCGGAGCTCCTGCTCGATTGGACCGTCACGTTTCCTCCCGCGTTGCTTTTCGTCCTTGCACCAACCGCGTCCGCATTCAAGGTACTGCTTGACAGCGGCCCGTTTGATCTGAAAATTTGAACACTGTTCCAAATTCGAACCACGTTCCAAAAAGTTCGTCAACAATGTCGCAACAGATCGATCGCACGCTGGACATCCTGGAGCTGCTGGTCGACAGCCCGAAGGGGCTGGCGCTGAGCGCCATCGCGCTGACCCTCGGACTGCCGAAGAGCGCCACGCACCGGCTGCTTACCCAACTCGCCGAGCGCGGTTATCTTGAGCAGGACGTTGTCAGCCAGCACTACCGGCCGACCATGCGGCTCGCCGTCATCGGCTTCCGTCTGCTGGCGAACAGCGGCGTCAACGACGTCTGCCAGCCGGAGCTGGACAGCCTGGCCGAACGCACCGGCGAGCTTGCCCGCATCGCCATGGTCGACGGTGACGGGCTCACCTGGGTGGCGCAGGCTCAGGGCGCGCGCTACGGTTTGCGCTACGATGGCAACTTCGGCAAGCAGGTGACGGTGTCGGCGACCGCCACCGGCAAGGCTTGGCTCGCCACCTTGAGCGACGAGGAGGCGATCCGTATCGTCCTCACCGCGGGCTTCGGCGATCCGGCCGAACTAGGTCCGAGGGCGGTCAGTGACGTTGCCGGACTGATCGAGGCGCTGTCCCGCACCCGCAAGCAGGGTTACGGCACCGCCTATGAGGAGGGCGAGCCCGGCATGGCCGCGGTTGCCGCCGCGATCCCCGGCGTCAAGGCCAACATGTCCTCCGTCGGTACCGTCAGTGTCGCCGGCCCGGCGGCGCGGGTGACCCGTCGGCGGCTGCACGACATCGCGCCCGACGTCGTCGAGGTGGCGCGCCGGCTGTCCGAGCTGTGGCCGGTCCGCCAGTTGCAGCCCTCGGCGCGGCTCTACCTGCCGAACGACGACGAGAGGGCGAGCGCATGACGGCCGCCGCCGATACGCCCGCGGCATGGGGAGGCGTCCGCCGGCTGCTCGTCTGGGTGACCGGGGTGCGCTACATCCTGGTCAGTTTCATCGTGCTGTTCGTGGTCTGGGAGATCGGCGTCCGCGTCTTCGCGGTGCCGACCTATCTGTTGCCGCCGCCGTCCCTGGTCTGGCTGGAATTCACCGAGCGCTGGCTGCATGTGCTGAAGCACACCTGGGTGACGGCGGAGGAAATCGTCGTCGGCTATGTTATCGCCGTCGTCGTCAGCATCCCGATGGCCATCGCCATCGCCTATTCCCGGGTGGTGGAGCGGACCGCCTATCCGCTCATCGTGTTCCTGCAGATCGTCCCGAAGATCGCCATCGCGCCGCTTTTCATCATCTGGTTCGGCTTCGGCTTCACGCCCAAGTTGCTTCTGGTGTTCCTGCTGTCGTTCTTCCCGATCGTTGTGGCATCGATCGCCGGCTTCAAGTCGATCGACGAGGAGACCATGGAACTGGCGCGCTCGACCGGTGCCGGGACATGGATGATTTTCCGCAAGATCCGCCTGCCGCACGCCATGCCAAGCATCTTCACCGGGCTCAAGGTGGCGGCGGCGCTGTCCTCGACCGCCGCCGTGGTGGCTGAGTTCGTCGCCTCGGACAAGGGGCTCGGCTACCTGCTGCTGCAGTACAACGGCGACCTGCAGACACCGATGGTGTTCGCCACGATCATCGTGCTGTCGATCGTCGGATTGATTGTCTACTACGCCGTCGAGCTGATCGAGCGGCTGGTCATCCCGTGGCACGTCTCGCAGCGCGTCGACGGGGCTGGCATGGGCATGGTGTAAGCCGATGTCGGGAATGGGCGGTGCGCACAACGCCGTCGAGCAACGCAAAAGGGTCCGGGCCGTCCAGGTCTGGCACGATGGGAGGAGATGAACATGATGGGCAAGACCCTGTTCCGTTCGGCCGTGGCCGCGATCGGCCTGTTTGGTCTGACGATGAGTGCCGGCCACGCCGCCGACGACGTGTCGATCCGCCTCAACTGGTACATGGTCGGCTTCCACGCGCCGATCTATCTCGGCAAGGAGAGGGGCTACTTCAGCGATGAGGGGATCACCCTGACCATCAACGAGGGTCGCGGCTCCGGCGTTGCCGCCCAGGTGGTCGGCGCCAAGGACGACACCTTCGGGCTGTGCGACGCCGGTACACTGATCCTGTCGGCCGTCAAGGGCATACCGGTGAAGACGATCATGTCGCCGATGAACATCTCGCCGTTCGGCGTGATCTCGCGGGCCGACGCCAATATCCGCTCGGCGAAGGACCTGGAGGGCAAGACGCTGGCGGTGACCGCCGGCGACTCGCTGACCCAGCTGTTCCCGGCGGTGATCAAGGCCAATGGCCTGAACAAGGACCTGATCAAGACCATCTTCGTCGATCCGGCCGGCAAGGTCGTCATGGTGTTGGAGAAAAAGGCGGATGCGCTGCTCGGCAGTGCCGACGCGCAGTTCTTCCAGCTTGAGGAGAAGGGCGTGAAGGCGTCGGCGCTCAACTTCGCCGACGTCGGCGTGAACACCGTCGGCATCACCGTGATCGCCCACGAGGACACCATCAAGGAGAAGCCGGACATGGTCCGCCGCTTCATCAAGGCCATGCGCAAGTCTTACGAGGCCGGCGTGAAGGATCCCGATGCCGCCATCGCCGCGGCGGTCAGGGCCAAACCCGACGTGAACGCGGCGGCGCTCAAGGGTCAGCTCGCGGTCGATCTCGGGCTCATTCACTCACCGGCATCGAAGGGCAAGGGCATCGGCTACGCGGCCGCCGAGGACTGGCAGCACACCCTCGACTTGATGAAGGAGTATCGCGAGCTGAAGACCGATCGCCTGGCGACGTCGTTCTATACCAACGAGTTCCTGCCGAAGTGATGCGTCATGGTGAACACCCGTCCGGCGCCGCCGATCCGGCGGCGCCGGACGGGCCCTCCGCCGGCCGCGTCGGCACCGAGATTCGCGTGTCGGCCCTCAGCAAGGTGTTCCGCGGAGGCCAGTCGGAGACACGGGCTCTCGATTTGGTCGACCTGGAGATCGGCGCTGGCGAGTTCACCGCCATCGTCGGCCCGTCGGGGTGTGGCAAGAGCACGCTGATGCGACTGATCGCCGGCCTGCTGCCGGCGACCACCGGCGAGGTCTCGATCGGCGGCCAGGATGTGTCCGGCCCGCACACCAACCTTGGCATCGTCTTTCAAAAGCCGATCCTGCTTGAGTGGCGGAACGTGCTGAAGAACGTTCTGCTGCAGACCGAGATGCGGCACCGGAACGATCCCGACCTGGTCGACCGCGCCCGGGCGTTGCTGGCCGTGGTCGGGCTCGCCGGGTTCGAGGACCGCTATCCGCACGAGCTGTCCGGCGGCATGCAGCAGCGCGTGGCGATCGTCCGCGCGCTGATCCACGACCCGCCGCTGCTGCTGATGGACGAGCCGTTCGGCGCGCTCGACGCCTTGACCCGCGAGCAGATGCGCATCGACCTGGAAGAGCTGTGGCTGGCCAGCCGGCAGACCGTGGTGTTCATCACCCATAGCATCGACGAGGCGGTGCTGTTGGCCGACCGGGTGGTGGTGATGTCGCCCCGGCCCGGACGGGTTGAGCGCATCGTCGACATCGATCTGCCGCGGCCGCGCGGCCTCGCCGCCAGGAAGCACCCGCGGTTCACCGAACCGGTCGATATGATCACCGAAATATTCCTTGCCCGCGGCGTGCTGCACAGCGGGCGCCAGGGCCCGAAGCTGGCCGCGACGTGAGAGGCGGGTAGGGCCCACGGGTCCGATCGATCCCGGTCCGGCCCTTGCGGCCCTCGGTGGATCGGGTCACCATGCCCGGAGATCGAGCGATCGGGGGACGGGCGATGAGCGTCGTGGCCACGACGACCGAGGAGGCACCTTTCGAGGTTCGGCCCTTGAGCCCCGATGCCGGCTTCGGCCGCGCGGTTGTCGGCATTGGCCTCGCCGAGGCGGCGACCCCCGAGGTATTCCGCCACGTCTACCGGACCTTCCTTGAGCACCAGATGATCCTGTTCCGTGACCAGGAGGTGCCGCCGCCGCTGCAGGTCGCCTTCGCCCGGAATTTCGGCGAGGTCCAGATCCATGTGATGAACCAGTATCTAGGCTATCCGGATCACCCGGAGGTCTATGTGCTGAGCAATCGCGGCGCCGACGGCGAACCGAGCGGCCGGCACCCCGACAAGGGCACGCTCCACTGGCACACCGACGGCTCGTGGCGGGAGACGACCGGCCAAGCGACCATGATGGTCGCCGAGATCGTGCCCCGCGTCGGCGGCGAGACCCATTTCGCCGACATGTACGGCGCCTATGAGCGGTTGCCGGCGGCGTGGAAGGCGCGTCTGGCGCCGCTCAGGGCGGTGCACAATCTCGACTTTTCACGCACCCGGCGCCACGGCGAAGACCCGATGAGCGCCGCGCAGAAGGCCGAGGTGCCGCCGGTCGCCCATCCGATCGTCCGCACCCATCCCGAGACCGGGCGGCCGTGTCTTTTCGTTGGCGACCATGCCGAATACATCGAGGGCATGGCGTATGATGAGGGCCGCGCGTTGATCGAGCAGGTCACCCGCCTCGCCACGCCGGAGGATCGGATTTACCGCCATGTCTGGCGGCCGGGGGATGTGATGGTGTGGGATAATCGCTGCCTGCTCCACCGCGCGACGCCGTTCGACACGGCGGCCGAAATTCGGGTGATGCGGCGCTGCACCGTGCTCGGCGACCGGCCCTACTGACTTGAGCGTTCGGCGATGCCGTCGGCTGGGCGCGGCGAGAGCTCAGGCGAACAGATCCAGGATCACCGAGCTGGATCGGGACACGATGCCGAGGACGTCGCGGGACAAGGTTTCACGCACCTGGGCGGCGGCCAGCCGCGCGCTCTCGCGGGACATGTCGGCGTCGACGATGTTGCCCAGGCCTTCGGACTGCGCGTCCATGAAGCCTTGCGCTGATTGCCGGGACTGCACGACCTCGCGGTACTTCGCGCCGTAATAGCCCAAGGCGTCGTTGACCTCGCGCTCGGCCGCCTCGATCTGGCCGATCGCCAGGGCGACGTTGCTCAGCACCGGCGGGCGCAGGCTGATGTCGGTGGCCAGCAGCGAGCGGAATTGAACATCGATCTGGCTGCCGTCGACACTTTTCAGCACGTGGAAATCACCCTCGATGCCGCTCTGGCCTGTCGGCGTCTGGGTGAAGGCGTAGTCTAGGTCAACGTTCGGCGAACCCACTTTTTGGACCGTGAAACTGCCCGCGCTCAGGTCGTGGTTGAAGCTGAGCGAGCCCGACGCGTTCGGCGGGTTCACCGCGGTGCTGGCGACGGTCGAGCCGTTGTAGATCAGCCGGAACTGGCCGCCGCCGGAGCCGGTGGCGGTGAAGTTGACCTGGATGACGCTCGCCGTGCCGGTCAGGTTGTGGGTGTTGCTGCCGGGCCCGTTGAAGGTGAAGGTCGTGCCTTGATCCGGCGGCGGGGTGAAGGCGAGGCTGGCTTGGTCGGTGTTGATCAGGTTGAGCGAGCCGAACGTCGCGCCGTTGGCCATCAGGTCGATCTGATCGAGCATCTGGTTGGTGTCGTTGGCGACGATCGGCTGCCGCGCCGCGTCGGTGGCGAAGTACTCGATGTACTTCTTTTTCAGATCGCCGAGCAGGTCGGAGATGTTGGTGGCGCCGGCGACCGCGACTTTCAGGGCGCCCTGGGCGAAGCCCAAGCCCTGATCGACCGCCTGCCAGGCGCGAACGATGCCGCGCACACCTTGAGCAATGGAGAAATTGGATGCGTCGTCGAGCGCGCCGGCGACACGAAGCCCGGTTCCCACCCGCTGGGTGATCTCGGTGGTCGTCCCACGGGCGCTTTGGAACGAGCGCACGGCGACCATCGCCGCCGGATTGGTGTTCACACTTAACATTGCATCACTTTCTGTGACACGCATACACACCGCGTTTTGCGGTAATGATTAATTTAGTTAAAATTTTATGAAAATGCAATAACTATTTTCACCCACCGCCCAGCGCGGCCGTGACCGCTCGGCCGTTGCCGTATCCGGCGATTCCGGCTTTGATCATGGCTGTTCAATCACCATTCATGGAGACGCAGGATGGCCAAGGCCTATTGGATCAGCGCCTATCGCAAGGTTAACGACGCCGACAAGCTCGCCGCCTACGCCACATTGGCGGGGCCGGCGATCATGGGGGGCGGCGGGCGTTTCCTGGTGCGTGGCATGCCGGCGAAGACCTACGAGGCGGGGGTGAACGAGCGCACGGTGGTGATCGAGTTCGACAGTCTGAGCGCCGCCATCGCCACCCATGACAGCCCCGGCTACCAGGCGGCACTGGACGCCTTGGGCGACGGGGCGGAGCGCGATATGCGCCTGGTCGAGGGCGCCGAGTAGGACGCCGAGTAGGGCGGGTCGATGCGGCGGCGCGGCGTGGCCGGTGTTGCCCTGGTCCTGTGGGCCGGGGTGTCGGCGGGGTTCGCCGCCGCCGATGACCCTGGCAAGGGCGTCTTCGGCTGGCTCGAGACCCGGCCGCTCACCCTGATGGATCACGGTTTGGCGGCGTTGGGTGCGGAGCTGCAGGCGGTGGCGGCGGAATGGGGCCCGGATTTGCAGGCCGCCGCCGCTTACGACCGTGCGGCGGGCCGCATCGTGCTGTCGTTCCACGACTGGACCGAGGAGGCATTGACCGACTCCGCCGGTTGCCAGGAGGTGCTCGACATGGTGCGGCTGGCGGCGGGCATCGATCCGGACAGCGGCCTGCCGCTTGACGGGACCTCGACCTATGCCAGCGCCTTCGCGCCGCCCGGCGGGGACCAGACCGGGGCCCCCGAGGGCTGGCTCGCGGCACTCGATCGGAAATTCAAATTGGTCGTTATTCTCGGACCCGGCGATCGGGCGGTGCGCTGTTCCGGCCCGCTGCTGGCGCCGGGGGCGTCGTAATCCTCACAGGCAACGGCCCCGCCGAAACGGGGCCGTTTGAGAGGGTGTCGAGGAACACTCAGCCGAGATCGAGCTGGTAGCCCGCCGGGACGTAACGGAAGCCGGCGCCCATCGGCTCGACATAGCCGACGTTCGGGAACGGCATGTGGTAGCCGGTGAACGGGATCTTGTCGGCGGCGATCATGCCGAACAGCTTCTTGCGGGCGCTGACCGCTCCGGCCTTGTCCATGTCGAAACGAACGTGCCACTCCGGCCGCTGCAACGACACCACGTAGTGGTTGGCGGCGTCGGCGGTGATCATCAGCCGCTTGCCCTCGCTCTCCACGTGGAAGGCGAGATGACCCGGCGTATGCCCGAACGCGCCGACGGCGGTGATGCCGGATACCACGTCCTGGTTGTCGCCGATGAAGCTCATCTTGGCGGCCAGCGGCACCACATTGGCCTGCACCAGCTTGCCGACCCGCTCGGTCGGGCCCGACGCCTTGTCCACCGGCGACCAGAAATCGTACTCAACCTGACCGGTGACGTAGCGGGCGTTCGGGAAGGCGGCGGCTCCGCCCTCCATCAACCCGCCGATGTGATCGGGATGGAAGTGGGTCACCACCACCACGTCGATCTGATCGGCCGAATAACCGGCCGAGGCCAGCAGGGCGAGCAGCGCACCCGCGTTGGGCCGCCGGCCGGCGCCGTTGCCGGAGTCGAACAGAACCAACTCGGTGCCGGTGTTGACCACGACCGGCGAGAAGCTGATCGCCATCTGTTCGGTCGGCAGGAAATTGGCGGCGGCCAGCTTCTGCACGTCTTCGAGCGTCTGATCCTGGCCGAAGATCGGGTGCGGTACCTTGAGCTGGATCGCGCCGTCCAGGATCGTGGTGACCTCGAAGCCGCCGAGCTTGAAGCGGTAGACGGTCGGTTTGGTGGCGCCGAGCATCGGGGCGGCGGCGTGCGCCGTTGTGGCCGGCAACGCACCGGCGGCGAGGGCGGTGGTGGCGCCGAGCGCACCCAGTAGAGCGGTGCGGCGGGTAAGCGTGGTGGAGATCGTGGACATGTGAAAGCCTCCCATGGCGGTCCATCATTATAGAAAATAGTGAAGACGGTATTTGGTGGGTTGTCGAGTCAATCGGTCGCCGTCATGCCTCCCACATGGCTTGGTTTCAGCATTACTTACGTGCCCAATCGGAACCATGGACGCAGGCGAATACCGATCACCGAGCCGAGCAGCGCCATGACGATCCAGGCCCAGCCGTGCAGGCTGGTCGAGGCGACGCCGGAAAAGAACGCGCCGATGTTGCAGCCATAGGCCAGCCGCGCGCCGTATCCCATCATCAGCCCGCCGATCACCGCCGCCGCCAGCGGCCGCCAGCCGATCCGCAGGGTGGGGCCGATCTTGCCGGCCAGCGAGCCGGCGGCCAACGCGCCGATCAGGATGCCGATGTTGGACACTGACACGCTGGAGCTGAGGATAGAGCGGTCGAGCGCGCCGCTGGTCCAACCCTGGGACCAATAGGCGCTGGTCGACGGCTCCCAACCCAGTGCGGCCATCGCCTTGGCGCCCCACAGGGTGAAACCCCAGGTCACGCCCCAGGGCTGGCCGGTCACCATCAGCATCGCCGCGTTCAGCAACGCCAACCCCAACGCCCCCCACAGCAACGGCCACGGCCCTTGCAGCAGCTTGTGCCAGGCGAAACTCCCGCCCCAGCCGAGCGGTTTGTGCATCCGCGCGCCCAAGCGGTACAGCCCGGCCAGTACCAGGATCAGCAACCCGGCCTGCAACGCGACGGCGGGGCCGTAGCCGATCTCCTTGCCCAGCGCGATCGGCGGCAGGCCGGGCAGTGCCCGCCACCACGCCAGATCGAGCGTGCCCCACCACGAGCCGAGGCAGAAGAACACCAGGGTGACCATCATCCGGCTGTTGCCGCCGCCGACGGTGAACAGCGTGCCCGAGGCGCAGGCGCCGCCGAGTTGCATGCCGATGCCGAAGACGAAGGCGCCGGTCAGCATCGCCACACTGACCGGGGCGACGGCACCGCCGGCCCGGTGGCCGAACACCTCGCCCGCCGTCAGCATCGGGGCGAACAGCACCATGGCGACGATCAGCATCACCACTTGCGCGGCGATCCCGGAAAGGTCCTTGTCCTCGATCGCCCGGCGATAGGCGGCGGTGAAGCCGAACGCCGCGTGGTACAGCGACACGCCGAGACCGAGGCCGATCAGCAGCACCCAGGCGCGGGTCTGGCTCTGCCCCCACAGCGTCGCGAACAGTGCTGCCGCGATCACCGCCGCGAGCAGCAGGGTCGGGCGTTGGATGCGCGGCAGGTCGACGAAGGTGGTGGCCACGGCGCGGCCTCTGTCGGTCGTTGGCGTTGTTACTTCGCCGTCTTGGTCGCGTCGGCGATGATGGCGGCGACCCGGGTGTCCAGCTCCTTGCCCATGGCGGTGAGCTCCGCCACCTCGTAGGCGCCGAACACATGGCTCGGCAGGCGATAGGTCACCTGGGCGGTGCCGGCCGGGGTTTCGGTCACGTAGAGCCGGATCGGCGCCTCGATGCCGGCGGCGGTGCTGGCTTTCAACATGCGCCGGGCGTAGTCGGGTCGGAAGAACAGGAACACCCGGTTGCCGGGGATGGTCTCCTTGAACTTGGATTGGATGGCGCAATTGGCGCAGGCGATGCCGATAACCCCGAAGCTGTTGCCCTTGATCGCGGCCGGCATGGCGTCGACGAACGGCTTGAACGGGGCGCCGGTATCGAAACTCTCGGTCCCGGAATACGGCGCGGGGTTTTCCGCCCGGGTCTCGCCCGGCACGGCCGCGCCGATCAGCGCGACGACGGCAAGGATGGTGACGAACGCGCGCATGGGGAGCCTCGTAAGCTGTTTCCGTGTGATTGATGCGTTTTACCGCCCGTCCTCACGGAGGACAAAACAACTGCGCGTGAGGGCTACCGCCCGGAGGCTTCGGCTTGACGGCGGAGGATGAGCGCGCGACGGTTTCGGGGTGGCCAGTCGACGGAGGGAGATGCGTCATGCCGCCAATCATCACGCCGTTCACCGGTGTCCTGGGCGCCGAAGTCACCGGCCTCGACGTCGCGGCCCTGTCCGACGATGACTTCGCCGCGATCGAGGCGGCGTTCGAGGATCGCTCGGTGCTGGTGTTCCGCGACCAGGATCTCGACGACGCCAAGCAAGTGGCGTTTTCCCGGCGGTTCGGCGCGTTGGAGACGACGATCTCGTCAAACCCGGGCGGCGAGGGCACCAACGTCGCGATCTTCTCCAATCTCGACGCCGACGGGACGCTGATTCCGCCCAAGGACAAGCGCATGGTGTTCAACGTCGGCAACCAGATGTGGCACACCGACAGCTCGTTCAAGCCGGTGCCGGCCAAGGCGTCGCTGCTGTCCGGCCGGATGGTGCCGCCGGAGGGCGGCGAGACCGAGTTCGCCAGCGGCCGCGCCGCCTGGGCCGCGCTGTCGGCCGGCGAGCAAGCCGAATACGAGCCGCTGATCGCGGTCCACGATTTCCTCTACAGCCGCGGGCTGATCGACAAGACCTTGCTGACCGACAAGGATCGCCGGGAGTTGCCGGCGGTGCGGCAAAAGCTGGTGCGCACCAACCCGGTGACCGGAGCCAGGGCGCTCTATGTCGGCGCGCACGCCAGCCATATCGAGGGCCGGCCGGTGGACGAGAGCCGGGCGTTGCTGCGCCACCTGATCGATTTCGTCACCCAGGAGCGGTTTCGCTACGTCCACCGCTGGCGGCCGGGCGATCTGGTGATGTGGGACAACCGCGCCTGCCTGCATCGCGGCCGGCCGTGGGACGAGCGCAAATACCCCCGGGTGATGCACCGGACGACGGTCGCCGGGGCGGGCCCCTCGGTCGAGGACGGCAAGCCGCTGGCGGCGTGATCGGCGGCGCGCGGGATCAGGCGGCGCTCTTGCGTCCCAGGACCAAGGCGGCGTGGCGAGCCGGCATCGGCCAGCCACGCAACAGCGCTGCACCAACAGCGCCAGGCGGCAGCGTGCCTCCATTCGTGCGCCGGTGTGGGCCGGGCCCGTGGCCAGGATGTCCCAAGCCGTGTCCACATCGAGCCAGACCTCGCCGACCGACAACCGCAGCCCGTCGTCATGGGGCACCGCCAGCCAGCGGCGCCCCTCGGTATCGACCCCGGCATCGGCCAACTCGGCTTCGACCAGGACGGCGCCGGTCAGGGCCGCGCCATCGAGCACCGCGCCCCGCAGGCAACAGCCGGACAGGTTGGCGCCGGTCAGGTCGGCCTGCGACAGATCGCGCCCGCCAAGATCGAGTCCGGCCAGAAGCGCGCCGCGCAGATCGAGCCGGCGCAGCGGAAGGTTGGCCGCCAACGCCCAACGGACCGCGATCCGCCGATCCAACTCCCGCCGCCGGGTCGAGGGCATCGGTGCCGTGAGACGGATTTGTCCGGTCCACCGATCCGTCAACGCGATCCCGTCGGCTCCCGAGGAAATCCGGGGTGCGGGGCGTTCCGACGAAAGGGGATCGGGTTGGTTCACGTCGACCGAATACCCTGTTTGATTGTGCTTGGCGATAAAACCTATTGGGGCACACGGCTCCCGGCAAGCCATGATTACGAAGGAAAAACGTGGCTAAATTCGTACGAAATGTTGGTTTAAATAAACTTTAATGTTGAAAATAACGACGGAAGTTGGTCGGTCGTGTTCTAGTTCAGCGTCGCCCAGACCCGGGCTTGCGCCTCGGCATCCAGCCCGGCGGTAAGCATGACGGTGAGCAGCAGCCGCGCCTTGAGCGGCGGCAACCGGCCGGCGGAGACGATGCCGCGGTTGATCAGATCGATTTCGCTGCCGGCGCGCTCATAGGTCTTGGCCAGCAGGTAGCCCGCCTGCATCCGGCCGGCCATCACCACGGGGACACGTTTGGCCAGGGTCTCCAACGGCTCGACCAGCCACTCCGGGGCGTGGCCGCCGCCGGTGGCTCCCAGCACCAGCCCGGCATAGCCCAGGGTGTCCGGATTGGCGATCAGAGCCTTCAGCAAGCCGCCGCTTTCGCCCATCGCGAGGGTGTGCAGCGCGACCGACGGAATGTCGCCGGTCATGTCCGGGCCGCCATCGGTCTCGGTCTCCAGCGCGGTCCGGTAGTCGCGGTTGGGCACGCTGGAGAGCCGCACCCGGTCCTCGACCAGAATGCCGACCGGCCCGGTCTCCGGGCTGGTGAAGGCGTCGATCCGGGTGCTGGTGGCCTTGGCGACGTTCACGGCGGCGTGGATGTTGTCCAGCATGACGACCAGCACGCCGATCGAGTGGGCATGGGCGCGCACGGTCGGGTCGGCCGCCACCCGGACGGCGGCCAGCACATTGCCCGGCCCGTCGTGCGACACCGACAGTGGGTTCCGCATGGCGCCGGTGACCACCACGGGGATGCTGGAGGTCAACACCAGATCGAGCAGGAAGGAGGATTCCTCCATGGTGTCGGTGCCTTGCGTCACCACCGCACCGTCGATCGCGCCGGCGGCGGCCAGCGCCTCGATCCGCCTGGCGACCGCGAGCACCGCCGGGACCGTCAGGTCGGAGCTGCTGATCCGGCTGATCGTCTCGGCCTGAAGATCGGCGATGGCGTCGATCCCCGGCACCGCCGCGACCAGATCGTCGGCGCCCAATCCGGGGCGCACGCCGCCGGCGTCGCCTTTGACCATGGCGATGGTCCCACCCAGGGCGAGGACGGCGATGCGGGGTTTGGTCATGGGTCGGCTCCGGTCGATAGGGGTGGGGTGAGCGTGCGAGCTAATGGCCGGGGTGTCTAGGGCCAGGGCGTATAAACGATGGCCGGGATCGGAAACACGGAGTGGCGAACGACCGAGAGGCGGACTCTGTGGACATGACGCGAAAATCCGCTGTCAGAAGGGTGGCAATATGCCGCCCTCGGGATCAGAGCTTTCAATGATAGTCAGAACAAATTCATCATCGAGGACTGGTTATGCCCTCTTTCGAGCTACTGCTGCCCTTCATCATTGCAACGTCTGGCTTCGCTTTCATCCCTGGCCCCGGCATGGTCTTCATGTCGACCCAAACGATGGCGCGTGGTCGTAAAGCGGGGTGGTTGTCAGCCGCAGGGTTTCACCTTGGCGCGTATGTTCACATTTTCGCGGCGGCGTTCGGGGTGACAGTGCTTCTTCAATCGCTGCCATTCCTCTTTCTTGCACTGAAACTGGCAGGCGCGGCCTATCTCATATGGATGGGCGTGAAGATTATGCTCGACGGTCAAAGTCGGGTCACTGGCGCAAATCTGGTACTGCGGCAATCCGCTCGACTGGCGTTCAAGGACAGTCTGACCGTAGAGCTTCTGAATCCGAAAACGGCACTCTTCTTTCTCGCCTTCCTGCCACAGTTCGCGTCACCCGACGCTGCCGCTCCGATCTGGGCACAGATCGTCATTCTTGGCGCCTGTGCAAATGTCATGTTTTCGGCAACCGATGTGATTTGTATTCTGTTCTCTGAAAGACTGGCCGTATGGGCATCTGCCTCGCGCGGGATGGCCCGCATCGGCAGACAGATCGGCGGGAGCGTTTTCGTAGCGATGGGTCTACACCTCGCACTCGAAACCGACTGACGTGAATTGAGACAGCGGACGCTCGCGGCACGGTGCTGAAATTCCGCTTCGGGCTCGGTGTTGCCGATCGCCGCGCCGAGCCCGAACGTCCGCTAGGGTGGGAACGGCCGTTCGCCGCGCCAGTTGCTAATGACGGCTCGGCGGGCAGAGCGGACATTGCGGATTTTGGCCGACCTGGCCATTATGACGGCAAAGCACCTACTGCGAGGTAACTCAATGGCGACGCTCTCAATCGTGCCGCCGGAGCTTCGTTCGGCGTATGAGCATTTGAAAATGTCTCCGGGTCTCATTTCCGGTAACCACGTGTTCCTCACAGGAATGACGGGGGGTGACGCGCACGGACAGATGCCGGAGGATCCAGAGGCTCAGATGCGGAACGCCTTTGAAAAGATCGGTTTTATTCTCCGCGATGCCGATCTGACGTTTCGATCGGTTGTTGAGATGACGACCTACCATGTCGGCCTACGCACTCATTTCGACCTCTTCCAATCAATCCGCCTCGAATACGTCGAGGAACCCTATCCGGCGTGGACAGCTGTTGAGGTCGCCGGCTTGCGCCGGGAAGGGGCGATTATCGAAATCCGTGCGATTGCGAGCACCGATCGAGACGCTTGACCCGGCCCGCTTCCCGCTCCGAGCCGCCGTTGCGTCCTATCGGTTTATGGATCCTGACCCGAGTGACGGCGGACAAAGCGGACCTTGCCGGATATGGTTGGAAACGGCGCCGGCATGGACGGTCACGAGGGAACGTTGATGGCGCGAAGCGAAGCGGCGCGGCCAGATAGGGTGCGGCCGGACAGGGTGCGGCCAGACAGGGTGCGGCCAGACAGGGTGCGGCCAGACAGGGTGCGGCCGGACAGAACGGCTCAAGGCGTTGTTATCATCTTGGCCTCGGTTCTTACGATGGCCTTCGCCGATGCCGTCGTGAAATTCGTCAGCGCGGACCTGACGGTGTGGCAGATCTTCTTCACTCGCTCGCTTGTCGCAATCCCGATCGTGATCGCGCTCTCGCTCGCCACGGGTGTCGGCCTGAAACCACGGGCTCCGAGGTGGGCTCTCATTCGCAGCGTGCTTCTGGTCCTTACGTGGCTTGCCTTCTACGCCGCGCTTCCCGTGCTCAGCCTGTCGGTGGCCGCCGTTGCCGTCTACACCAATCCGATCATGACGGCCCTGCTCTCCGCGGCGCTGATTGGCGAGCCGGTGACCCGGCGCCAATGGGGCGGTGTTCTGCTGGGCTTTCTCGGCGTGATCGCTATTTTACGCCCAGGCACCGATGCCTTCTCGTGGTTCACCGTGCTGCCCCTACTGGGCGCCGCGTTCTATTCGCTTGCGATGGTTCTCACCCGGAGCAAATGCCAGGAAGAGGCGCCGCTGACCTTGGCGCTCGCCCTGCACGGCTCATTTCTCGTGACCGGCCTGATCGCCATGATCGTGCTTGCCGCCCTCCGCCTCGACCCGGATACCCAGGCGGCGTTTCCGTTCCTGCTCGATGATTGGGCGCCGATGGGCGGGCGGGAGTGGGGGTTGATGGCCCTGCTCGGCGTGCTGTCGGCCGCGTACTTGGTCGGCGTCGCGCGCGCCTATCAAATCGCCGCGCCGTCGATCATCGCCACCTTCGATTATGCCTATCTGGTCTCGGCGGCCATATGGGGGTTCGTGTTCTTCTCCGAGAAGCCCGATCCGCTAACCGTCGGCGGCATGATCTTGATCACACTGGCTGGGCTGCTTGCCGCCGTGCCATCCCGGAAGAAGGCGCCGGTCCAAGAAGCGGGCACGGCGTAATGCATGGTCTGACGCACGGCCCCGCGCTGCTCTGGCCGAACGCGGCCTGACGCGCCACAATACGCCGATGCGCGGTCCGGTTTCACCCGCCACGACCGTTGAGCGTGCCGTATCAGGCCATTGTTTGGGAGGACCCCACGCCATGCGTTTCGTCGATTTGAGCCGTGAGCTCTACCACCGGACCCCGACCCATCCGTCGCACCCGCCGGTGATCACCACCGTGTGGGGCGATCACAGCGAGATCAAGACGGCGGGCAACACCAAGTTCACCTCGAAGGCGCTGTTCCTGTCGATGAGCGACCACGCCGGCACCCACGTCGACGCGCCGTGCCATTTCGATCCGACCCCCGGCGCCGCGTCGGTCGACCAGGTGCCGCTGGAGGATTTCTATACCGGTGCCGTGTGCCTGGATCTCTCGCACGTGCCGCTCAAGCACCAGATCACCGTGGCGGAGATGGAGGCGGCGCTCGAGGCCAGCGGCGCCAGCATCGAGCCGCGCGACACCGTGCTGATCCACATGGGGGTGAACGAACGGCTGTTCGGCACGCCGGGGTATCTGCATGATTTCCCGGGCTTGCACCTCGACGCGGTGCATTGGCTGGCCGACAAGAAGATCGTCTGCTTCGGGGTCGAGGCGATCAGTCCGGCGCCGGAGGGCGAGCCGAATTTCCTCGCCCACATGGCCTGCGCCGAGCGCGGCATCACCCATATCGAATGCCTGTGGAACCTGGAGGCGGTGGTCGGCCAGGGCCGCTTCACCTTCATCGGCTTCCCGCTGAAGATCCGAGGTGGGACGGCCAGCCCGATCCGCGCGGTGGCCATGTTCGATGCATAGTAGAGAAACGCCGACGTTTAGTACACGCCGGTGAACCTCTGCGTTGGGTGGGGAGGGGGCGTTCGCATTCCCAACCAATTCGGAGTGAGCGCGAAGAACGAGCATTGGCACTCGGATTCTCATTCCGTTCGCAGTGGGATCAATGAAATACACACTCTCGATGCCGCATCGTCCAAACCTGCTTGTTCCAAGAGTTCAATAAACGTCTCGCGGATATCCAAGGGATAACGCGTTGGCCCAATGATCACACGATTGACGATCCCGGGAACGGATGCATTTAGCAGCCCCTCATCTGGAACGTCTTCGAGCGGTATTTTGTAGATCGGCTGGGGCGTTCCACGGATTGTGACGATACACCTCTTAAGCCGGTTAGACTGTTCATACTTCGGCGAATAGATGATCCGCCACTCCCGTTCCTCATGAAAGCCCGGATGCTTGGTGCAAAGCAGAGCAAACCGAAACATATCGAAAAGCCAAGTGAGAGTATCCTTTTTCTCCCGTCCTCGCAGAAAATCTGTGGACCGCTCGATGGCATCAGTCACCTGATCGAACTCAACCTTGAATTGCTCGCGGGTGAAATAGGCAACCGGACTTGTATATGCCTTCAGAGCAACCGAGGGTGTGAGAAACACGGTTGGGTTAAGTACCACCGCAACACCGGAGACGTTCCCATAGGCGCGCCACATCGACAGGCGGCCGAGTTCATCTTCGCTGTCCTCATGCTCTGACATACTGGTGAGATAGCTCTCTCGGCGAAATTGCGGAACCCATGCGTAGAACAAGCATTCTAATTCGTCGGCTAGGTTCGGAAAAAGATTATTCAATGCTTTTTTGAACCGGTCACCATTGTCGCCGTTCCATGCAAAGGTTAGGCAGTCCATGCCGTGTTCAACTTCCATGAAGTCGTTCATTACCGACGACTTCCTCATCCATACCTCGCGGTTTCGGATAATTTTGGCAGCGTTTTCAGCGCTCGTGTAGTGCACAAACCGTCGCCCAGTATCGCGCATATCAAGACTACGCTTGTACGCGTAGGATAAGAAAATCTGGGTGAGCTGCAGCTGCTCCGATGCAATGTCCATAGCACGGCCCTCGTATTCGACCCGAATTGGGTATCGTATCGCCTAGCAAGCTGAACCGAGCCTCGGAAAATGGCTAGCGCCATCTCTCTGCGGTCGCCACTCGCCACGTTCGGCGTCTGTTGCCGATGACCCCTTGACTCGACCCCTGCATTCCCTGCGGCAACCAAGCGTCTCGATCGGGCCACTCGCCGCGCAGCCTCAACAGGGTGTCCCCGGTCAGGCCCGGCTTGTTGATCTTAATCCCGACGTGGCCGGGACAATCCGTTCCTAACGTAAGCACAGCATCGATCGCATTGCGGTCGATGGCGAAAAGGTCTTTCCCAAGATCGGCTGCTATGACCCGCGCGCGATCGCGATACCCTTTGGCATCGGACGATGGCCTGCCGCCCGCTTGACGCGCGGGTGGTTGGCGTGGGGGAATATGGCCAACACCTCGTGACCGCGCCCCGATATGGCGCGCGCCAATAGTCGATTTAGGGAGGACCACCATGGCCGCGCACGCTTTCGGCCCGTTGCAGGGCATGACCGTGATCGAGCTGTGCCATCACATGGCCGGGCCGACCTGCGGGGTGATGCTGGCCGACATGGGGGCCGACGTCATCAAGGTCGAGAAGATCGGCGGCGGCGACGACACGCGGCGCACCATCCCGCCGGAGATCGGCGGCGAGAGCGCGTCGTTCATGATGATGAACCGCAACAAGCGCGGCGTGGTCATCGACCTGAAGACCGAGCAGGGCGTGGGCATCCTGCGCAAGCTGGTGGCCAAGGCCGACGTGCTGACCGAGAATTTCCGCCCCGGCGTGCTGGAACGGCTGGGGCTCGGCTACGACGATTTGAAGGCGGTCAATCCGGGGCTGATCTACGCCTCGATTTCCGGCTTCGGCCGCACCGGTCCCTATGCCGCGCGCGGCGGCTTCGATCTGGTGGCCCAGGGCATGAGCGGGCTGATGAGCATCACCGGCGAACGGCCGGACGGCCCGCCGGTCAAGGTCGGCGCCCCGGTGTGCGACATCACGGCGGGGCTGCTGCTGGCGCTCGGGGTCTGCGCCGCCTACAGCCACCGGCTCAAGACCGGCGAGGGTCAGCGGCTCGACACCTCGCTGATGGAGGCCGGCATCACCCACAGCTACTGGCAGTCGGCGATCGCCTTCGCCACCGGGGTGGCGCCCCGGGCCATGGGCTCGGCGCATCCGCTCAGCGCGCCGTATCAGGCGGTCAGGACCACCGACGGCTACATCAACATCGCCGCCAACACCAACACGTTCTGGCTCTCGATGCTGGAGATGATCGGCGCCCCGGAGCTGGCCGAGGACCCGCGGTTCAAGAGCAACGGCGACCGGCTGGCCAATCTGAAGGCGCTGGAGGCCGAGCTGAACGCCCGGTTCGAAACCCGGTCCAGCGCCGAGTGGCTGGCCGAGTTCGAGGCGCGCGGCATTCCGGCCGGCCCGATCCTCGATATTCTGCAGATGCACCGCGATCCGCAGACCATCGCCCGCGAGATGGTGCCGACGGTGCAACATCCGATCGCCGGCGCGGTCCAGACCATCGGCTTGCCGATCAAGTTCGAGACCACGCCGGGGCGGGTGCAGGACCCGGCGCCGCTGTTCGGCCAGCACACCGCCGAGGTGCTGGCCGAGCTGGGCTACGATGATGGCGAGATCGCCGAGCTGGGCGCCGGCGGGGCGGTGCACCTGGGCGACGTGGCGGGACGGGAGGCGGCGGAATGAGCGCGACGAAGGGCACGGCCGAGATCAGCGGCACCGAGGATCTGCTGGTGCATATCGAGGATCGGATCGCCACCGTCACCCTCAACCGCGCCGCCAAGCACAACGCCATGAATCTGGCGGTGTTCGGCGCGCTCGGCCGGGTGTTCACCGCGCTCGACGGCGATGCCGAGCTGCGCTGCGTGGTGCTGCGCGGCGCCGGCGGCAAGGCGTTCTCCGCCGGGGCCGACATCTCCGAGTTCGAGAGCGTGCGCAAGGGCAAGGCGGCGGCGAAGACCTATGCCGAGGTGTCCGGGCCGTCGTCGCAGGCGGTGGTGTCGTGCCGGCATCCGACCATCGCGCTGATCGAGGGGCTGTGCGTCGGCGGCGGCTTCGGGCTGGCGGCGCTGTGCGATCTGCGGATTTGCGGCGAGAGCAGCCGGTTCGGCGTGCCGGTCAAGCGCCTGGGGCTGGTGGAATCGGCCGAGGAATTGGAGTTCCAGGTGAAGAAATACGGCGCCAGCGCCATGCTGCAGATCCTGCTGGTCGGCGATCTGCTGGGTGCGGCGGAGGCGCTGCATTACGGCATCGTCAACCGGGTGGTGCCCGACGGCGAGGTCGAGGCCGCCGCCTACGCCTGGGCCGCCAAGATCGCCGAGGGCGCGCCGTTGACCGCGCGCTGGCACAAGCAGTTCATCTACCGGCTGATGGAACCGGCGCCGCTGACCGAGGCGGAAAAAGACCAGGGCTACGACGCCTTCGACACCGAGGATTTCCAGCGCGGCTATAAAGCTTTCCTGGCCAAGGAGAAGCCGAGCTTCGTCGGGCGGTGAGGCATTCGGTCGGCTTCAGCCGGCCAGGTGCATTTGCGGGTCGGCGATGGCGGCGAAGCTTGGCCGCGCCCGCACGCGGTCGTAATACCGCGCGATGTTCGGGAAATCCGGCGTGTCGGCCTGAAGCAGCGCCCAGCGGTGCACCCGGATCGTCATCGGGATGTCGCCCATGGTCCAGGCATCGGCGGCGATGTGCGTCGTGCGGCTTAGTTGGTGGTCGACGATGCGCCAGGCGGCGATCAACGCCTCGCGGGCGGCGTCGACCGACGCCGGGTCGCGCTGCTCCTCCGGCAAGCGGATGGTGTGCTTCACGTAGGTGTGCATCGGCGGGATGAGCTCGTTGTTCTCCCACATCATCCAGCGGCTCGCCGAGGCGAAGACCCGGGCGTCGCCGCCGTAGAAGCCGGCGGGATCGTAGGTCATGGCGAGGTACTGGACGATGGCGTTTGACTCCCACAGCACATAGCCGCCGTCATCGATCGTCGGCACGGTGCCGTTCGGGTTCATCGCGCGGTACGCGGGCGTGTCGACCACGCCGAAGGCCTGGTTGCCCTTCGCCACGTGACCGGCGGCCCCCATCGTCGCACTGGCCAGCACCAGATCGAAATCCAGGCCGAGCTCGGCGAGCGCCAGAAGGACTTTTTGCGTCCGCGCCGAAGACGGGCGGCCCCAAAGCGTGATCGTCATGCTGCGAAAACTCCGCGTTCTTGGCTCCCGCCGATGGCGGGTCACCGTGTCGCCGTCGGCACTCGCGTGCTGGCCGTAGCAGCCATGCTAGCGCCGCTGACCGGTGCCGCGAAGGACGAAGGCTGCGCCGCCTTGCCGGTCTGTCTGGAACATCCTAGAATCTATAGTAATTAGAGATTTAAAAGGCGATGCGGCGATGACGGAGGAGTTCACGATCGGCCAGTTAGCCCGGGAAACCGGCTGCAAGATTCCGACGATCCGCTATTACGAAAAAATCGGACTGTTACTCGAACCGCGCCGATCTCTCGGGAATACACGGGTGTACGATTCCGCCCATCTGGCCCGGCTTGCCTTTATTTGTCACTGCCGGGAGCTTGGGTTTCCCCAGGCGGCGATCCGCGAACTTCTCGATCTGACCGATCATCCGGACACATCGTGCGAGGCAGTTACCGAAATCGCCCGCGCCCACCTCGACGAGGTGAACCGCCGGATCGCGCGGCTTACCGCCCTGAAGTCCGAATTCGAACACATGATCGCGGCGTGTAGCGGCGGGCGCGTGGCGCAGTGCCGCATTATCGAGACCCTGGCGGACCATTCGCGCACACATTGCCTAACGAAAACCCATGAAGGCCCCGTCTCGCGCTGATCGGTCATGAGACCGAGGTCCTGTCGGTCCGCCGAGATACCCACGCGAACGGCCCCGGTCTTCGTGCCGGCGGTTCCCTCTTGAATCTCTAGTTACTATAGATGTTAAACCGTAACCGCCTGGGCGGGCGGTCTGTCCGGCGACGATCCAGCGGGACCCGGAGCGACATCCGGAATGCCGGGGTTTGGGGATGTGAAGACGCTTTTAACCCGGATTTCCCATGTGCACCGTTCATTTGACGCCAGCACTGTGCGATTGTGGAATACATATCAGTATGTTGGGTTGGTTGGAGGG
>JABMNR010000169.1 GCA_013203465.1 Alphaproteobacteria bacterium | reverse complement strand
CCGAGATCGAGACCGACAAGGCGACCATGGTGGTCGAGGCGGTCGACGAGGGCACCATCGGCAGGCTCGTGGTCGCCGATGGCACCGAGGGCGTGGCCGTCAACGCGGTGATCGCCTATCTGCTGGAGGACGGCGAGAGCGCCGCCGACATTCCGGCCGGTGCCGCCGCGCCAACGGCCCCGGCGGCGGCTCCGGCCGTTCCGGCTCCCGCCGCATCTCCGGTTCCGGCAGCGGCTCCCACCCCGGCGCCAGCGCCCGCCGCCGTATCGAGCGGCGGCCGTGTCTTCGCCAGCCCGCTGGCCAAGCGCATGGCGGCGCAGGCGGGTGTGGACCTCGCCTCGATGTCCGGCTCCGGCCCGAACGGCCGGATCGTCAAGGCGGATATCGAGGCGGCCCTGGCCGGTGGGGCGCCGAAAGCGGCTGCCGCTCCTGCCGCCGCCGCCGCCGCGCCGGCATTGGCGGCCCAGGCGCCGTCGGCCGATGTGCCGGGTCTGCCGGCGTTCGACGAAATTCCAAACTCCACCATGCGCAAGGTCATCGCCAAGCGTCTGACGGAGTCGAAGCAGTTCGCCCCGCACTTCTATCTGACGATCGATTGCGAGATCGACGAGCTGCTGAACGTCCGCAAGGAGCTGAACGCCAAGGGCGACGACTACAAGCTGTCGGTCAACGATCTGGTGATTCGGGCGTCGGCGATCGCGCTCAACCGGGTGCCGGCGGCCAACGCGTCCTGGACCGACAGCGCGATCCGCCTGTTTCGCCAGGTCGACATCTCGGTCGCGGTGGCCATCGAGGGCGGTTTGATCACCCCGGTGATCCGCGACGCGGGTTCCAAGGGCCTCAAGCAAATCTCGGCCGAGATGAAGGACCTCGCCGCCCGGGCGCGGACCGGCAAGCTCGCGCCCGAGGAGTATCAGGGCGGCACCTTCTCGATTTCCAACCTCGGCATGTTCGGCATCAAGGACTTCGCCGCCGTGATCAACCCGCCGCAGGGCGCGATCCTGGCGGTCGGCGCCGGCACGCAGCGGGCCGTGGTCAAGGACGGCGCGCTGGCCATCGCCACGGTGATGAGCTGCACCCTGTCGGTCGACCACCGGGTGGTCGACGGGGCCGTCGGCGCCGAATTCCTGGCGGCGTTCAAGACGCTGATCGAGGACCCGCTGACCATGTTGCTCTGAGCCGGGAAGGAGATCCCTATGGCCGATACCCAATTCGACATCATCGTGGTCGGTGGCGGGCCGGGCGGCTACGTCGCGGCGATCCGTGCCGCTCAGCTCGGCATGAAATCCGCCGTGGTCGAGCGCGAGCATTTGGGCGGCATCTGCCTGAACTGGGGCTGCATCCCGACCAAGGCGTTGCTGCGCTCGTCCGAAATCGGGCATATCCTGCAAAACCTCGACGCATATGGCTTTAGTGCCAAGGACATAAGCTTCGACCTTCAGAAAGTGGTTAAGCGGTCGCGCGGGGTGGCGAAACAGCTTTCCTCGGGCGTCGCCCACCTGTTGAAGAAGAACAAGGTCACGGTGATCGACGGCCACGGCAAACTCGCCGGCACCCAGGGCGGGCTGCGCAAGATCGACGTCAGCAAGGACGGCAAGCCGGTCGGCAGCTACACCGCCAAGAGCGTCATCCTGGCCACCGGCGCCCGTGCCCGGACCCTTCCGGGGATGGAGCCGGACGGCAAGACCATCGTCACCTACAAGGAAGCCATGGTGCCGGAGACCATGCCGAAGAAGCTGCTGGTCATCGGCTCCGGCGCCATCGGCATCGAGTTCGCCAGCTTCCACCACGACATGGGGGCCGAGGTCACGGTGGTCGAGGTGCTCGACCGTATCCTGCCGGCCGAGGACGAGGAGATTTCCGCCTTCGCGCTGAAACAGTTCACCAAGCAGGGCATGACGATCCACACCGGGGTGAAGGTCGCCAAGCTGGAGAAGACCGCCAAGGGGGCCAAGGCCACCATCGAGGTCAAGGGCAAGACCGAAATCCTGGAGGTCGACCGGGTGATCCTGGCCGTCGGCATCGTCGGCAATGTCGAGGACATCGGCCTCGACGGCACCAAGGTCAAGGTCGAGAAGACCCATGTGGTGACCAACCAATGGATGGAGACTGGCGAGCCGGGTGTCTACGCCATCGGCGATCTGACCGGCCCGCCCTGGCTCGCCCACAAGGCCAGCCACGAGGGTGTGCTGTGCGTCGAGAAGATCGCCGGGGTGAAGGGCGTGCACCCGCTGAACACCGGCCTGGTGCCGGGCTGCACCTATTGCCGGCCGCAGGTCGCCAGCGTCGGGCTGACCGAGGCGGCGGCCAAGGCCAAGGGCCACGCGCTGAAGGTCGGCCGCTTCCCGTTCCTGGGCAACGGCAAGGCGATTGCGCTGGGCGAGCCCGAGGGCATGGTGAAAACCGTCTTCGACGCCAAGACCGGCGAGCTGTTGGGCGCCCACATGATCGGCGCCGAGGTGACCGAGCTGATCCAGGGCTATGGCGTGGCGATGACCCTGGAAACCACCGAGGTCGAGCTGATGCACGCCATCTTCCCGCACCCGACCCTGAGCGAGATGATGCACGAGAGCGTGCTTGACGCCTACGGCCGGGCGATCCATTTCTGAGCCACGGGCGTTCGCCCACGCGAAAGGACCAGCGATGACCGAGGCGACCACATCGGCCGAGACGGCCCGGGTCCGCCACCCCGAGAAGGCGCACAAGCCGGACAATGCGGTGCGGAAGAAGAAGCCGGCCTGGATCCGGGTCAAGGCGCCGACCTCGCCGGTCTATCACGAGACCCGCCGCATCATGCGGGAGCACAACCTGCACACCGTGTGCGAGGAGGCGGCGTGCCCGAACATCGGCGAGTGCTGGTCGAAGAAACACGCGACGATGATGATTCTCGGCACGGTCTGCACCCGCGCCTGCGCCTTCTGCAACGTCGCCACCGGCAAACCGGACCAACTCGACCCGCACGAGCCGGAGAACGTCGGGAGGTCGGTCGCCAAGCTGGGCCTGAACCATGTGGTCATCACCTCGGTCGACCGTGACGATCTGCCGGACGGCGGCGCCGGGCATTTCGCCGAGACCATCCTGCAAATCCGCAAGCATTCACCGGGCACCACGGTGGAGGTGCTGACCCCGGATTTCCTGCGCAAGAAGGACGCCGTCGAGGCCGTGGTCGGCGCCAGGCCGGACGTGTTCAACCACAATCTGGAGACCGTGCCCCGGCTCTATGGCGAGGTGCGGCCGGGGGCGCGGTATTTCGCCTCACTGCGGCTGCTGCAGCAGGTCAAGGAGCTGGACCCGTCGATGTTCACCAAGTCCGGCATCATGGTCGGCTTGGGCGAGAGCAAGGAGGAGGTGCTGCAGCTGATGGACGACCTGCGGGCCGCCGATGTCGATTTCATGACCATCGGCCAGTACCTGCAGCCCACACCCAAGCACCACGTGGTCGACCGCTTCGTCGAGCCCGACGAGTTCGACGCCTACACCCGGTTCGCCTACGCCAAGGGGTTCCTGATGGTGGCGTCCTCGCCGTTGACCCGGTCGTCCTATTTCGCCGGTGACGACTTCGCCAAGCTGCGGGCGGCCCGCGACGCGCGTCTGCGCGGCGAGGGCGGGCACGAGGCCGAGGTGATCGACCCCGCGGCCTCCGCCGCCGAATAACCGGCCTGCCGCCCGCCGATCCATGCCGACCCACGCCGAGAAGCGCGTCGTGCCGTACCGCGCCGAGCAGATGTTCGCGCTGGTCGCCGATGTGGAGCGTTACCCGGAGTTCCTGCCCTGGTGCGTCGGCGCCCGAGTCACCCGGCGGCAGGAGGCGGTGATCTGGGCCGATCTGATCATCGGCTACAAGCTGATCCGCGAGCGCTTCACCTCCAAGGTCACGCTCGCCGAGGCGCAGCAGCGCATCGACGTCGAATACACCGATGGGCCGTTCCGCTACCTGAACAACCACTGGATCTTCGAGCCGACGGACGCTGGCTGCGTGGTCGATTTCTACGTCGATTTCGAGTTCAAGAACCTGTTCCTACAACGCGTGATGGGCCTGTTCTTCAACGAGGCGGTGCGCCGCATGGTGCGGGCCTTCGAGAGCCGAGCCCATGCGTTGTATGGCGACGGGTGAGTAATACCAAGGTTCACGGATAAGAGACCCATGGTATGAATCAGTCCACCAACCGGTCCGCCATCATGCGCAGGGCGGTGCGCACGGTCTCGCGGCGGACGGCGGAGCGGCCACCGTCGAACACATGGCGTTCGTGCAGCGTCGGCCGGCCGGTCATCGCACAGCCGAAATGCACCAGCCCGACCGGCTTCTCCGGCGATCCGCCGCCCGGCCCGGCGACCCCGGTGACGGCGATGCTCAAGCTCGCGTTCGACTTGGCCAAGGCGCCGATCGCCATGGCCAGCGCCACCTCCTCGGACACCGCGCCGCGCGAGCGGATCATGTCCATCGGCACGCCCAGCATTTCCGCCTTGGCCTCGTTGGAGTAGGTCACGAACCCGCGGTCGACCATGGCGGACGAGCCGGCGATCTCGGTCAGGCAGCCGATGATCAGCCCGCCGGTGCAGGATTCCGCCGTGGCGATGGTCACGCCCCGCGGCGCGCAGGCGTCGAGCAGGGCGGCGGCGGCGATGGTCAGGGCCTCGGGCAGCATCGTTGATATCCTTACCGCGGGTTTGTGATATCGCTATCCTACGACCACGTCGTCGAGGAGGCAGCATGACCCAAGCGACCTTTGCGGAACAGATCAAGGCGAAGACCGAGGAGAGCCGGCTCTACGAAGAGCTGTTGCCCCGGGTGTCGCTCCAGCATGGCGAAAAGACGGTGATGTTCCGTGTGAGTTCGCGCGTCGCGGCCCTGCGTGTGTTTTCGATTAACTCGAAGGAGCCTGAAACGCTCGCCTGGATCGAGGAGATGGATCAGAACACCATCCTCTTCGATGTCGGCGCCAACATCGGCCTTTACACGATCTGGGCGGCCGTGACCCGAGGGGCACGGGTCCACGCCTTCGAGCCCGAGGCAAGCAGCTACGCGATGCTGTGCGGCAATGTGTTCGACAACGGGGTCGCCGATCGGGTGCGCGCGTACTGTCTCGGGCTGTCCGACAAGGCCGGAATTGGCCACATGCTCTTGAGTTCAACCTCGGCCGCGACAAGCGGCCATCAGGTCATGGTCGCCAACGCCGCCACCGGTATCCCCCATTCTCACCAGTATCCCCAGGGCGTGGTCACCCAGACCCTTGACGCCCTGGTCTTCGATCTCGGTCTGCCGTGCCCGTCCGACATCAAGATCGATGTCGACGGCCTGGAGCATGCGATCATCGCCGGCGCGGGCCGCGTGCTGGCCCACCCCGATCTGCGCAGCATCCTGATTGAAGTCGAGATCAAGAACCCCCTGCACCAGAACTTCATGGCCCGCCTTACCGATCTCGGGTTCGAGAAGGACGCGGAGTTGGAAGCGCGCGTTGAAGCGAAAACCGAGGGCGGCAACGCCTTCATCGGCAACATCGTTTTCCGCCGCAAGTAGCGTTCGTCCACCGGCGCGGCGGCGTCTTTCCCTAAGATTCCAGGTTGATCTGGAATTGCAGCACCCGGCGGGTGGTTCCCGGCGTCGATACTGGCTCAACGCCATGAAAGGTGTTCGAGCCGGGCGAGAAGATCAGCGCCGTGTTCGGTTTGTACGGAATGGTGAGCACGCGGCTGAACGCGTTCCGTGGTAGCCGGGAATTGTCCCGGAAGGTTGCCGGCATGGCCCCGAATTCCGTTATCGTATAGAGGCTGGTGCCAAGCGTCGGATCGGCGCCAGGGTCCGCCAGGTAGATCAGGATGGTGACCAATTTCTGTTGCGTGTCGGTATGGGGCGCTAGCGCGTAACCTGACCGATCCTCGATGTATTCGATCCCTGTATGCCAGTTCAAATTCACCGTCGACACACGCTTCTCAATGTCGTCCTTGAATTTATTGATGACGAGTTTGATGAAATTACTGTCCAGGAGCGTTTCCTTCAGGCGAACGAGCGCGGAGAGACCGTGCTGTTCGAGGTCTGTCGCCTTGTGGATATGAATCACGAAACGATTAATCTCTGGAGAGTGGTCGAGTTCCGGCCCCGCATTACGCTGCTGCAGAACGGCCTCGACCGGTGCTGCCATCACCGCCGCGAACAATTCCGGCGGCAGGAATTCCTCGATCACGAGGTGCTTGAACGGCCACACCCGCGGCAAGGTGTTCACAACCTGATAAATCGGATGCAAGGCGAGGTCTGCGGGTGGGCGCAAGGCCGACATGCCGGTGTGCTCCGTTTTTGTGTCCCGTCGTGTCATGGCGCGGGGATGGCGTAGCGAACCAGCCAAACCGCCAGCGCAGCGTAGGCGCCGGCGACGAGGTCGTCGAGCATCACGCCGACCGGGCCGTGCATCCGCCGGTCGATCCAACTGGCGGGCCATGGTTTGACGATGTCGGCGACGCGAAACGCCACGAATCCGGCCAGCCACCACAACGGGTCGAGCGGGCAGGCGGCCAGGGTGAGCCATTGTCCCGCCACCTCGTCGATCACCACCGGTCCCGGGTCGTCCTCGCCGGTGCGCGCCACATAGATCCCGGTCGCCCAAATGCCGACCACGGCGGCCACGGCGGCGGCCGCCAACAGCCCCGGAACCCCCGCCGCCACGGCGATCGGCCACGCCAGACCCGCCGCCAGCAGCGAACCCCACGTACCCGGTGCTGTTGGCAGATAGCCGCTGCCGAACCCGGTGGCGATCAGCACGGCCGGGGAGGCGAGGGATGGCCGCTTAGCCATCAACCTCATCCTCCGGGGGCAGGGCCAGGGTGGCAACCGCTTGCGCCGCGATGCCCTCGCCCCGTCCGATGAAGCCCAGCCGTTCGGTCGTCGTCGCCTTGACCGATACCCGGCTGACCGGCACCCCGCATATCGCGGCGATGCGAGCGCGCATGGCATCCCGGTGCGGGCCGATCCTGGGTCGCTCGCACAGCAGCGTCAGATCGAGATGACGGATCACCCCGCCCCGCGCGGCGACCCGGCGCACCGCATCGGCCAGAAACCGGTCGGAGGCGGCGCCCCGCCATTGGGGGTCGGACGGCGGGAAATGCGCGCCGATGTCGCCGTCGGCCAAGGCACCCAGAATGGCGTCGACCAGTGCGTGCAACGCCACGTCGGCGTCGGAGTGACCGATCAGGGAGCCGTCGTGCGGGATCACCACCCCGGCCAAGATAACCGACGATCCGGGACCCAGCCGATGCACGTCGAACCCGGTGCCGACCCGGACTTCCAGCGATGCGTTGAGCAAGGCCTCGGCGCGGTGGTGATCCTCGGTGGTGGTGATCTTCATCGCGTTCTCCGATCCGGCGACCCGGGCCACCACGGCACCGCTGCGTTCCATCAACGCCGTGTCGTCGGTGACCTCCACACCCTCGGCCGCCGCCCGCCGATGCGCCGCCAGCAGCGGAGCGAAGTGAAAGCCTTGCGGCGTTTGCGCCCGCCACAGGTTGCCCCGGTCGACGGTGGTCATCGCCGCTGTATCGGTGGCGCGTTTCAGGGTGTCGACCACCGGCAGCACCGGCAGGGCGGCGGCGGCGACCTGCAACGCGTCCAGCACCCGGTCGATCACCGCAGCCGGTAACAGCGGCCGGGCGGCGTCATGGATCAGCACCCGGCTTGGCGGGTCATCCGCCAACGCCTCCAGCCCGCGCCGCACCGACTCCTGCCGTTCCGCGCCGCCATCGATGGCCGGACCCAGTGATTGGCTGCCGGACGCCAGGTCGTCCAGGGCGGCGTGGTACAGCGCGTGATGTTCCGGTGCGATCACCACGCGCACGGCGTCGATCCGGGGATGGCCGAGAAACGTCCGCACCGCCCGGCGCAGCATCGGGACGCCGGCCAGCGGCCGGTATTGCTTCGGCATGCCGCCCCCGGCGCGTTCGCCACGCCCGGCGGCCACGATCAAGGCAACGGTCTTCCCGGCGCTCGACCCAGGTGTTGTGGACATGGATGCGGCCATGGTGGTCACGATATCCCTAATGCGGTGTTCACAGCCTGTTGTGATCGCGCCCCGTCTTTACGCTATCGAATCCCGCAGGCAAACCTGTACCATGCGGCGTCGCCGTCGGCGTTGTTGTCGGCGGCGCATGCGGTCGCGTGGTGTCGTTCTCGTCTTGACGCCATGCCGTCGGATAACACGGGGAATGACACAGGAGGGACGTCAACATGCATGTGACAAAAACGCTGGCCATGGCCGGCATGCTGCTGCTGATGAGCGCACCGCTCGCGGTGGCGCAAGAGCATCCGATGGGATTCTTCATCACCAGTGTCGGTCCCGGCCAGGGCGGAAACCTGGGCGGCCTGGAAGGCGCCGACGCGTATTGCACCAAGCTCGCAACGGCGGCGGGGTCCACCGGCCGCACCTGGCGCGCCTATCTCAGCACCCAGGAAAAAGGCAAGCGCGGCATTTCCGCCCGCGGCCGGATTGGCCTCGGCCCCTGGTACAACGCCAAGGGGGAGCTGATCGCCAACGACCTCGATCAGCTGCATTTGAACCCGAACATCGTACTGCGCACCGCGTTGGACGAGTCCGGCAACCGGGTCAACGGCCGCGGCGAGAAGCCTAACCGCCATGACATTCTGACCGGCTCGATGGCCGACGGCACCGCCTATTTCCCGCGTGAGACCGCCGACCATACATGCAGCAACTGGACCAGCTCCGGCGAGGGCAGCGGGCAAGTCGGCCATCATGACCGCCATGGCGGCGGCAACATCTCTTGGAACTCGGCCCACGGCTCACGCGGCTGCAGCCAGGAGAATCTGACCAGCACCGGCGGCGCCGGGCTGCTGTACTGCTTCGCGGCGGACTAGCTGACGCGTGCTCGTGAGCTGATCTGGCGGACGGCCGCAACGAACCGGCGGGACCTACGGTGTCACCGGGTTGCGGCTGTCGGCTAGAATGCGTCCGCCGATCGCCACGAAGCAGACCCCGGCCGCCCGTTCGATCCAGTGCTGCGCGTTCCTGAAGCGGCGGATGACCGACGCCGACGACATGAAGACACTGACGATCGCATACCATGTCAGCGCGCTGGCGACGACGAGCACGACCATCAGAGCCATAAGCCAGACCGGCGTGTGCGCCGTGACGGCGGTGGCGAACACGCTGGTGAACAGCACGACCGCCTTGGGGTTGGTCAGGGTGACCAGAAAACCGAACAGCAGCGCGTTCCCGCGTGGCGTCACCGTATCGTCGGCGACATCGACGTGGCCGGGATCGACGCGGCTTGGTTTGGCGAACAACAGCCGGACACCAAGGTAAACCAGATAGCCGCCGCCCAGCACCCGCACGGTCCACGCCAGCCATTGATATTCGACCAGGATGGCCGACAGCCCGAACAGGCTCAGGGCTGCATAGAACCCGAGCCCGATGGCAACGCCGACGGTGGTCAACAGACCGGCCGCCGTGCCTTTCGTCATCGACGACCGGACCACGGCGACGAAATCCGGGCCGGGCAGCATCAAGGCTGGAATGAAGATCGCGAACACGCCGATCAGAACAACCAATGACCCCATGACAAAGCTCCCACGCCGCGCCGCGCGTCCTGGCGGGAGGCTCGCGCAAGTCCCACCGGCACCGCAGAGTAAATCTCACGGCACTGCCCGGCAATGGTTGCCAGAAGCCTCCGGTTGGTGCATCACGAACCGAGCCGCCGAAACCATCGAGGAAAACTGTCATGCGCACCATCGCCTGGGTTCTCGCCAGCGGTCTCCTCGCCATGGCGCTTGTTGTCGCCACCCCGGACCGGGCCGCGGCTCAAACGGCGGCCTCGCCGACGGCGCCGACGGTCGCGGCGCGACCCGACGCGCCGTACTGGTTCGAGGAATACGGGGTGAGCCAGGAGATGCTGCTCATCGGCGGCGGGGCGATGGTGGTGGGGCTGGCCGTGGCCATCTATGCCGGAGAGGCCGCCACCGGCGGGTTGACGGGGGCGACATTGCTCGGGCTGTGGGCTCTGCACGTGCCGTTGGAGGCGTTGATTTTGGGCGGCGGCGGCATCGCCCTTTGGGAGGGTTCGAAGTGGGCCGCTGGTTGGACCGCCGACACACCGGCGGCGACCAACTAGTGGTGAATCGCCCCACCAGATCAAACCACTAGCAGGCGCTGAGCGCACAGCCCGACGGATCGAAGATGGCGGTTGTTCCAGTCAAAGGCCTGTTTGAAGCCCACCTGACCGTGTCGGACCTCGACCGATCGATCGCGTTCTACCGCGACGTGGTCGGGCTTGAGCTGGCGCACAGGGTGCCGCGGCGCCACGCGGCGTTCTTTTGGCTGGGGCAGCCCGGCCACACCATGCTCGGGCTCTGGTCGATCCATTCGTCGCCCATGCGCATGCGGCTGCACATCGCCTTCGATGTCAGCCTCGACAGCGTGATTGCCTCGGTGGATCGGCTTCGTGCTGTCGGGATTACGCCCTTGCACGGTCGCGGCGACGGCCCGATCGACGAGCCCGTCGTTATTAGCTGGATGCCCGCCGCCAGCGTGTATTTCGACGATCCGGACGGCCATTCGCTGGAGTACATCAGCATGCTGAGCGGGCAACCGCACCCCGAGTGGGGATGGATATCGCTGTCCGAGTGGAACACCCGCACGGCGTAACACGGCAGCGCGTGACGCGGCAGCGCGTGACGCGGCGCCTCCCGGCGCTGACCACCCCGGCGCTGAGCCGGGACCATCGAGCCGGACGCCCGCCGATCCAAGGTGGTTGTTCGTGCTGTTGCTGATGAATGGCTGGTTCCGGGGCTGAAGCGGACACTCAGACGTGAAGCCCAGACGGTCTGTGATGAGTCATCTTGAGACGAACGCATCGTCCGGATTCATGTCCCCTTTGCGGTGATCATCGGACATCGTGACCCTCGAACCGTTGGTCGTATGAGTGCCATTCAGCGACATCGACGTGATCTTATTCGAGGCTCGCCACTGAGAGAACTTCAAACCTTGGACCCGCCGATCGGGGGGTCGCTGCTGTGCCAAGATCGGAGAATCGTTCTCGCAGCAGACCTCGCAACCCGGGCCGTAGACACCGCTGTTGGATTTACTCCGGCCGCACTGATATTAACGGCATTGGAAACCGGCCTTCAGTCCTAAGAATACTACAAAGGAGGATTTTGTGGTTGATGTCAGGCTGACTTATTTTCGCGGCCGTGGACGCGCCGAAACGACCAGGTGGATGCTGGCCGCCACGGCTGTCAAATTCATGAATGTGCCCATCGATACGCCTGAGGATCTAAGCGTCCTGCGAGCATCCAAGAAATTGCCATTTGACCAAATGCCTCTGTTAGAGATCGACGGGAAGTTTCTAAGTCAGTCCTCGGCGATGATCCGGTATCTTGCGCGGCGCGGCGAGTTATATGGCGCTAACGATACTGACGCCATGTGGTGCGATTTGATTGCGGGTGTTGCCGCCGACTTCGCGGAGACCGCAATTCAGGCGGCCTTTAAACCAACCACCGAGATAGTCGTTGCTGACCTTGAAGCGCGGTTTTCGAAGTTCGGTCCTCGATTCGAGGCGCGTCTGGAAGATCAGAATTCCGGATACTGCGCCGCCGACAGCATGACATTCGCGGATATCATTCTTTCGGAAGCGATCAGCTCCTACCTTGAATGGTGTCCCGACACACTAGACAGCACCCCACGCTTGAAAGCGTTGTACGAACGGGTGATCGGCGACGCTGGGATCGCGGCCTATCTTGAGTCTGAACTGCGCTATCCCAAACCGGGCAACGATTATGTCATCGGCGCCGCCAGGGTCCTGCGACGCGCTTTGCCAACTCACATGCCCGACGCAAATCGATTCGTCGCCAGCATTTGAGCACCGTCGGTGTCAACTTTCCGGCTTGAGACACCACGTGCGGGCAAATGTCCGTTTCGGGTCATTCCCGGAGGTTCCTTCTAGAGCGCCTTCAATTTAGTTTCGATCATATCCGGCGGCGGCGAAGTAGTTTTCACATTCGGTCGGTGTGAAGGTTTCTAT
>JABMNR010000168.1 GCA_013203465.1 Alphaproteobacteria bacterium | reverse complement strand
CGTCGTAAGGCGGTCGCAAAATACCCCGCTCGGTGATGATCCCCGCGACCAACTCGTGCGGAGTCACATCGAACGCAGGATTGTAGATCGCACACGAGTCAGGCGCAGTCTGCCGACCGAACCCGTGGCGCACCTCCTCTGGATCGCGCTGCTCGATCGGAATCTCCGCTCCCGTCGGCAACGAGTCATCTATGGTCGAGTAGGGAACTGCCACGTAGAACGGAATCCCGTGGTGCTGCGCCAGGACCGCGACGCCATAGGTGCCGATCTTGTTCGCCACGTCGCCGTTGGCGGTGGTCCGGTCGGTGCCGGTGAGGCACAGATCGACCCGGCCATGCTGCATCAGATGACCCCCCGCGTTGTCGACGATCACCGTGTGCGGCACCCCGTGATTGCCCAGCTCCCAGGCGGTCAGGAACGCGCCTTGGTTGCGCGGCCGGGTCTCGTCGATCCAGACATGCACCGGGATGCCGGCGTCGTGCGCCTGGTAGATCGGCGAGGTCGCGGTTCCCCAATCCACCGTGGCGAGCCAACCGGCGTTGCAGTGGGTCAGCACGTTCACCGTCTCGCCCGGCTTGCCCTCGGCGATCGCCCTGATGATGTCGAGCCCGTGCCGGCCGATCGCGTGGTTCAGCGCCACATCCTCGTCGCAGACACCCCGGGCGAAGTCGGCGGCGGCGTCCACGCGCCGCTCCGGCGCCAGCGCCGCCAGCTTGGTCCGCCCAGCATCCAGCGCCCAGCGCAGATTAACCGCCGTCGGCCGGGTCTTCATCAAGGTGGCGTAGGCGTCGGCCAACCCGTGGTCCGAGGCATCCGCGCGCATCGCCAGCCACAGCCCCCACGCCGCCGTCGCGCCAATGAGAGGCGCGCCGCGCACCAGCATCGCGGTGATGGCGTGCGCCGCGTCGGCCATGGTCTCCAGCCGCGCGATGACGAAGGCGTGCGGCAGCCGGGTCTGGTCGATGATCTCGACCGCCGAGCCATCGGCCGCCTGCCAGATCGGGCGGTAGGGCGTGCCGTTGACCTTCATGGAGCGGCTCCGGATGACAGGATCGGGGGTGAATGATAGAACCTCGCGTCCCGCATCGCCACCCGGATGGACCTTCTATGATCCCCCGCTATTCCCGCGAGAAGATGGCCGCCATTTGGGCGCCCGAGGCCCGATTCCAGATCTGGTTCGAGATCGAGGCGCACGCCTGCGACGCCCAGGCCGAGCTTGGCGTGATCCCAAAGGAGGCCGCCAAGGCGGTGTGGGAACGCGGGGCGTTCGAGGTCGCGCGGATCGACGCCATCGAGGCCGAGGTCAAGCACGATGTCATCGCCTTCCTGACCAACCTGTCGGAGCATGTCGGCCCGGAAGCGCGGTTCGTGCACCAGGGCATGACCAGCTCCGACGTGCTGGACACCTGTCTGGCGGTGCAGCTCAGCCGCGCCGCCGATATCCTGATCGAGGACGTGGACGCGCTGCTGGCGGCGCTGGAACGGCGGGCGTTCGAGCACAAGATGACGCCGACCGTCGGCCGGTCCCATGCCATTCATGCCGAGCCGGTGACCTTCGGCCTCAAGCTCGCCGGCTACCACGCCGAATTCCAGCGCAACCGCGCGCGGTTGGTCGCCGCGCGCGGGGAGATCGCCACCTGCGCCATCTCCGGCGCCGTCGGCACCTTCGCCAACATCGACCCGCGGGTGGAAGAGCACGTCGCCAAGGCGCTCGGGCTGGTGCCGGAGCCGGTCTCGACCCAGGTGATCCCGCGCGACCGTCACGCCATGTTCTTCGCCACCCTCGGCGTCGTCGCCTCCTCGGTCGAGCGGCTCGCCACCGAGATCCGCCACCTGCAGCGCACCGAGGTGCGCGAGGCCGAGGAATTCTTCAGCGCGAAGCAGAAGGGTTCGTCCGCCATGCCGCACAAGCGCAACCCGGTGCTGACCGAGAACCTGACCGGGCTGGCCCGGCTGGTGCGGATGGCCGTGGTGCCGGCGATGGAGAACGTCGCCCTGTGGCACGAGCGCGACATCTCGCACTCCTCGGTCGAGCGGATGATCGGCCCCGACGCGACGGTGACGCTCGACTTCGCGCTGGCGCGGCTGACCGGGGTGATCGACAGGCTGGTGGTCTACCCGGAGAACATGAAAGCCAACCTCGACAAGCTCGGCGGTCTGATCCACAGCCAGCGGGTCATGCTGGCCCTGACCCAGAAGGGGGTGAGCCGCGAGGACGCCTACCGCTTGGTGCAGCGTTGCGCCATGCCGGTCTGGCTCGAAGGCAAGGATTTCCGCACTCTGCTGAGCGCCGATGCCGAGGTGACGGCGGCGCTGTCGGCGGACGATCTGGCCGGTCTGTTCGACCTCGGCTACCACACCAAGCATGTGGACACGATCTTCCGCCGGGTATTCGGCCGGGCGTAACGTCAAGCGCGTAACGTCAGGTGGGCTCGATCATGAAGGTCGTCAGCACGAAACGCCGCCCCTTGGTCACCGGCAAGGCCTGGTGCAGCAGCTCGCAGCTAAAGACGGCTCCGGCCCCCTTGGGCGGCGCGAAGCGGTGCGGGCCGTATTCCGGGAACACCAGCTCACCGCCCTCGTAGCCGTCGTTCAAATTCAGCGACAACGCGAAACGGCGGCGCTGTTCCGACCGCAGGTTGTCGCGATGCGGGCCGAAGAAATCCTGCCGCGAGGCGTCGTAGCTCAACACCGTCAGCATCTCGAACCGCAGAGGATGGCGGTAGTTGAATACCTTCTGGATTTCGTTGACCACGCGCGGGCCGATCTGCTGCACCACCACGCGCTGCAACTCGGGATCGCGGATCACGTGTTCCTGGTTCCGCTTTATGGTCAGGTCCGTGACATTCTTGAAGCCGTCGCTGACCGTGCCCTCCTGATGATCGGCCTCCCAGCGCTCCACCAACGTGGCGCATAGGGTGTCGGACAGCAGCTTGTCCAGGATCATCGCCGGCGCCGCACGATCGAGCCGCAGCGGATCGCGCGCCGCCGCCGCGGCCACCCCCCGTGCCACATCAAGCGCCGTCCCGACGGGATCGCGAGCCGTTTCCGTCGTGATGAGCGACACCAGGCGTTGGTTCGCATCGAGCACGGCGACGGACGCCTTTGAACGCGCGTCATCCGCGTCCGAGCCGTTTAGGATCGGCCGGAACATCTTCATGGCGTCGCCATAGGGGTCCAGCATGACCAACGCCTTTGGATCGACGCGATCACTGGGGCGCTTTCGGGTCAGCACGAAGCGATGCGCCTTGATGGCGTCGAGCGACGAGGCGCGTTTGGCCAGTCCCGACAAAATGGCGCGTGATTCGGCGTCTTCCGGATCAGGCGCCACGGCGACCAAAATTGGACCGCCGAACACTTCCAGATAGAGCAGCCGCGTCTTGCCCTCGAGATCGGGAAAGGTCAGGTTCGGAACCCGGTCACCCGGCGCCAGAACGGGAACGCTCATCCGAGATGTCCACCCGATCCGGTCAACTTTCCGATTTAATCTGGTCGAGCGCGGCCCGCATCAGCTCCGCCATCTTGTGCCGCAACCGAACCTCGCTCAGGTCACCGCCAGCATCGCCAACGCGCTTGAGAACAAACTCAACCACATCGTCGTCGCCCGGCTTCTCGAAATCGGAGGTCACCACTTCCTTGGCGAACGCGTCGGCGGCCTCACCCTGAAGCGCCAGGAACTCGGCCGCCACCCACTGGCCGAGCAAGCGATTGCGCCGCGCGGTCGCCTTGAAGGTCACCTCGGCGTCGTGCGCGGACTTGCTTTCCTCGGCACGCTCGCGGTCGTTAAACCCACTCATTTCATTCCTCCTGGACAGATCGACCGCCGTCTCGCTCGGCGCTAACGCGGGCCATCAATGGTTCCCGGCGCTGAAGTCGGCGCGGACCATACACCGAGGCACCGGCATTGTGAACGGCGGATCACACTCTTGCCGCGCGACGCGCGAACCGCCACTTTCAGCCTCCATGTGCACTGTCATCACCCTACGCCGGCCCGGCCATCCGTGGCCGCTTCTGCTCGCCGCCAACCGCGACGAGATGGCCGATCGTCCCTGGAAGCCTCCGGCGCGGCATTGGCCCGACCGGCCCGAGGTGATCGCCGGGCTCGACGTGCTGGCCGGTGGCAGTTGGCTGGGTCTGAACGATCTGGGTGTCGTGGCCGGCATCCTGAACCGTCACGGCACCCTCGGTCCCGCCGCCGGCAGGCGATCCCGGGGCGAGCTTGTGCTGGAGGCGCTCGACCACGCCGACGCGGCCGATACCGCCCGGGCGTTTGAGGCGATCGAGCCCACAAGCTACCGGCCGTTCAACATGATCGTCGCCGACAGCCGGGACGCGTTCTGGATCGCCCACCGAGGCGACCATGCTGCAATCACCGTGGAGCCAATCCCCGAAGGTGTGTCGATGCTCACCGCCCACGATTTGAACGACACCATCGGCTCACCCCGAGTCGCGCGGTATCTTCATCGCTTTCGGGCGGCTCCTAGCCCCGATCCGGCGCGCGATGACTGGGGCGCCTGGAGCATGCTGCTCGGCGCCCGCGACGCGGACCCCGAGGCCGGTCCCGCCGGTGCCATGACCGTGACGAGCTTTACCGGGTTTGGCACCTCAAGCGCCGCCTTGATCGCGCTGCCCGCTCCAGGCGGCGGACGCCCGGTCTTCCGTTTCGCCGCCGGCCGACCCGACCACACGCCGTTCGCGCCGATCAACGACCCGATGCTCGGAACCCCGCCCGTCGATTGAGTTTCCCGAAACGTACTGCTATAGGGTCGCGGCTCGGCGTCGCGGGCGACCGCCGGGATCAGGTACCCAAGCACACTGAACTGTTCGCAGGACGCACGCCCGCGCCTTGCATGGCTTCGGAGACCCCCATGGCCAGACGCCGCAAGCTCTACGAAGGCAAGGCGAAGATTCTCTACGAAGGCCCCGAGCCTGGAACCTTGATTCAATACTTCAAGGACGACGCCACGGCGTTCAACAACAAGAAGCAGGGCATTATCACCGGGAAGGGTGTGCTGAACAATCGGATCAGCGAATACCTGATGGTTCGGCTGGCGGAGATCGGCGTGCCGACGCATTTCATACGCCGGGTGAACATGCGCGAGCAGCTGGTCCGCGCGGTCGAGATCATCCCGATCGAGGTGGTGGTCCGGAACGTCGCCGCCGGCTCGCTGGCCAAGCGGTTCGGGCTTGAGGAAGGCATGCAGCTGCCGCGCGCGATCATCGAGTACTACTACAAATCCGATGAGCTGGACGATCCGATGATCAGCGAAGAACACATCACAGCGTTCGGCTGGGCGCATCCGCAGGACATGGACGACATGGTGGCGCTGTCGCTGAGGGTGAATGATTTCCTGGTCGGACTGTTCCTCGGCGTCGGTTTGCGGCTGGTGGATTTCAAGCTGGAGTTCGGCCGCTACTACAACGACGATGACGAGATGCAGATCGTGCTGGCCGACGAGATCAGCCCGGACAATTGCCGCCTGTGGGACAGTAAGACCAACGAGAAGATGGACAAGGATCGCTTCCGCCGCGACCTCGGTGGTGTGAAGGAGGCCTATCAGGAAGTCGCGCGCCGATTGGGTGTACTGCCGGAAGCCGGCCCGATGGACATAAAAGGCCCGCAGGCAATTCAATAGGCGTCAGTTCAATAGGCGTCAGTCGACAGCGATGATGGAAGAGCAGCGGTGAGTTCATGAAGGCGATCGTTCACGTGACTTTGAAGCCCGGCGTCCTGGACCCTCAGGGCAAGGCCATCGGCCATGCGCTCGGCACGCTCGGCTTCATCGGGGTTGGCGAGGTTCGTCAAGGCAAGGTGATCGAGATCGAGCTTGATGAAACCGACCCGGCACGCGCAAAGAATGCCGTGAAAAGCATGTGCGACAAGCTGCTGGCGAACACCGTGATCGAGAACTACGCGATCAGGATCGAAGGGTAGCGGCTTTCAGCCTTCTCGCCACCGGCCACCATCACGGCTCTTCATAAACCGCATTCATGGCGGCCGCCACGTTGACAGAGCCGATCACCGACCGATATTAGCTTTTCTTGATGCAATGCTTCACGATCATCGCGTGTGAACGACAAGATGCTGGGCGCTGTGAGACGACCCGTTTCACGCCGCCGATCACATGAGACGCTGCCGAGGATTTCGTGGCGAATCCACAAGAACCGACCGGGCCCATCAACCCCGAGACTGAACTGGCGCTGCTGCGCGAGGCGGTCGCCAGCATCGATGTGGGCTTCTCGGTGTTCGATGCCGAGCTCCGGCTGGTTACATGCAATGCGCGGTTTTTGGAACTTCTCGACTTTCCTCAAAACCTCGGCACACCGGGAACGCCCTTCGAGGATTTCATCCGCTTTAACGCCAATCGCGGCGAGTACGGCCCGGGCGACGTCGACGAACTTGTCCGCGAGCGGGTCGAACGGAGCCGCCTGATGGAACCGCACCGTTTCGATCGTCAACGATTGGACGGCCGGCGGATCGAAATCGTCGGCCGTCCGATGGCCAGCGGCGGTTTCGTGACGACCTACCTCGACCGCACGTTGGACCGGGAACCGCTGGCCGGTAAAGGTATCGATTTCACAACCTTGCTGCGCGCGTTGGAGCACACCTCCGAAGGTTTCCATATCTGGGATGCCGACGATCGCATGCTCTACGCCAATGCGCGCATGCGATCGTTGGGTGAATCCCAAGGCATACCCGTCCGCATCGGCATGACCTTCGAGGAACATATCCGCATGCGGGTCGAGGCCGGCATGGTTTTGGACGCGCTGGATGACCCCGAGAGCTACATCGCATGGCGGTTGGAAATGCACCGCGTCGGCGACCGCAGCCATGTATCGGGTGTCAGCGACGGCCGCCATCTGCTGGTCCACGACTATCGTCTTCCGGACGGCGGAACGGTCACCACCACACTCGACATCACCGAGATGAAGCGTACCGAGACCGCCCAGCAGGAAAGCGAGGCTCGGCTGCGGGATTTCGTAACCGCCAGCTCCGACCGGTTCTGGGAGATGGATGAAAATCTGCGCTTCACTATGCTCGTGGATACCAATGAGGACCGGCAGCACCCTCCGACCGAGCAGTTCTTCGGCAAAACTCGGTGGGAGCAGGCCGGAGTCGACTTGGACCAAGATCCGGCATGGCGCGAGCATGCGGCGACGTTGCACGCCCACCACCCCTTTCGTGACTTTCGCTACACCATTCCAAACCCGGATGGCGAGGTACGGTACTGGCGGTTGTCCGGCGTACCGATTTTCAACGAAAAGGGTACCTTTCGCGGCTATCGCGGCACATCCACCGACGAGACGGAATGGCGTCTCGAACGCGAGGCGGCACGGCGCGAGCTGCAAATCGCGCTGCGTGAAGCCGAGGTGGCGAACCGGGCGAAAAGTCTGTTTCTCGCGACGGTCGGCCACGAACTCCGTACCCCGTTGAACGCCATCATCGGATTCTCCGACCTGCTCGTGGGTCAAGTTTTCGGCGATCTGGGCGACGCGCGCTATCTCGAATACGCGCGCGACGTCCGCGCCAGCGGCCACCATCTGTTGACCTTGATCGAGGATGTGCTTGATCTGTCGCGTGTCGAGATGGGCCATATCCAGCTGCGTGAGAGCAAGATCGATCTCACGACCGAAATCCAGGCGGCGATCACCATGACGCGCAGCCGCCATGCCGAAGCCCCCGCCACGATCGATGTCGACCTACCCCGCGATCTACCGCCACTCTGGGCCGATGGCCGGTTGCTGCGGCAGATTCTGATCAATCTGCTGTCGAACGCCGTCAAGTTCACGCCCTCGGATGGCCGCATCGAGGTGACGGGGGCACTCGATGCCGACGGCGTGTTGCTCCGGATCGCCGACGACGGCATCGGTATCAACTCCCGGGATCTGGACAAAATCCTGCGGCCGTTCGAACAGGCCGACAATCGGCTAAGCCGGGAATACGAAGGCATCGGCCTTGGCCTTCCCTTGGCCAAATCCTTCGTCGAACTTCACGGCGGCCGCCTCGACATCGAGAGCGCGCCCGGAGTCGGCACAACGGTGTCGATTCGCCTTCCAATGGAGCGGATTCGTGCGTCGGCACCCCCTGTTTCAGCCGTTGACGCCGGCGGCTGAACGGCGTTCGCCGGGCGATCGCGGCCATGCTTGCGTCGCCACGCCGGGCGCCCTAGGTTCCGGCCACGTCCCAACAGGCCGACCGTCGGCTGACCGACCGCCCATCCGGAGCGCTCATGAAGTCCGCGATCATCGTCTTTCCCGGCTCCAACCGCGAACGTGACATGGCCGTCGCCTTAAGGCGCGCGTCCGGCCATGACCCTCTGCATATCTGGCACAAGGACACCGAGTGGCCCGAGGTCGACCTCATCGTCGTACCGGGCGGCTTCTCGTATGGCGACTATCTCCGAGCGGGCGCCATGGGCGCCCTGTCGCCGGCCATGCGCACGGTCAAGCAACGGGCCGACCGAGGGGTGCCGGTGCTTGGCGTCTGCAACGGCTTCCAGATCTTGACCGAGACGGGACTGCTGCCGGGCGCGCTGATGCGCAATGCCGGCCTCAAGTTCATCTGCAAGCAGGTGCATCTGAAGGTCGAGGCCGCGCAATCGGTGTTCACCTCTGGCTACGACGACGGCCAGGTGATCGCGGTGCCGGTGGCCCACAACGACGGCAATTATTTCGCCGACGAGGATACCCTGAACCGGCTCGAGGATCGCGGACAAGTCGCGTTCCGCTATGTCGACGAGGGCGGCGGAGCCAACGAAGCCGCCAATCCCAACGGATCGCGCCGGAACATCGCCGGCATCTTCAACCAAACCAAGACTGTGCTCGGCCTGATGCCGCACCCCGAGGACGCGGTCGACCCGCGCCATGGCGGCACCGAGGGTGCGGCGCTGTTCGACGGTCTGGTCCGGGCATTGGCGTAAGGACCGCGCGATGGACCTTCCCAACACGACCATCACCGACGCGATGGTGGCCGAGCACGGTCTCAAGCCCGACGAATATGCCAAGGTGCTGTCGATCCTCGACCGGGAACCGAACCTGACCGAGCTCGGCATCTTCTCGGTCATGTGGTCCGAGCATTGTTCGTACAAAAGCTCGCGCGTCCATTTGAAGAAATTGCCCACCGTAGCGCCGTGGGTGATCTGCG
>JABMNR010000236.1 GCA_013203465.1 Alphaproteobacteria bacterium | reverse complement strand
GTCACAGAGAAAGGATCAGTCAAAGCCGATGATAAGTTCGTCGTCAGCGGTAATTACGCGTTCGGCTTCTAGCTCGTCCCACTTGCCCGACGGTAGCCAAGTCAGGTTGCTTGACACCCACTGGTTACAGCGCTTGGTACGGAACTCGGCTTCGGGCGTTCTAAGAACGGTGCTGGCAAAGTCGGCTACGTCGTTGATGTCTCCGTAACCTGGGTTAGCGTCTTCCCAAGTCTTAGGGTCTTTATAGTCGGCGTCTGCTTCTGCTTCCCACCATGCCATAAAGAAGCTTGGGTCAACTACTTCGCCACGGGCAACCTTTTGCCCATACTGATACAAGCCGTAGGCGATTGAGTCTCGTCCTGACTTGTCCGACTTTTGACCTGCCGTTGTAATGCAGAACATTGTGGCAAGGTCGCCTCGCGATCCCTGAGCCAGTTGCATAACGTCAAATAGCTCGCGGTCAGGCTGAGCGTGCAGTTCGTCAAAGATAACCATTGTGGGGGACAAGCCCTCTTTAGTGAAAGCTTCCGCGCTTAGCACTCGGTAGACCGAACCTGTACTTGGGATTTCTATAGCGTCCCTGTAGATTTTTGCCATGCCTGCAAGGTCGGGGTCAGCTTCTAGCATTTTCTTGGCCTCACCGAACACAATGCGAGCCTGATCCTTGTCAGCAGCGCAGGAGTAGACTTCGCCACCTTTAGGGCCGGTAAGCAAAGACCAGAGTGCGATGCCGGACGCCAAGGCTGACTTGCCGTTCTTACGGGGCTGACCGACTAGGTTGACACGGTGCTTGAAGCCAGAGCCGTTAGACGCGAACGCTTGTATCAGTAGCTCGCGCTGCCAATCGCGTAGACGTAACGGGTCGCCCGCTCTACCGCCTACTGAGTCTTTAGTGACCACCGCAAAAGCATCTATAAAGTCAGAGGCTTTTATCCCGTGAGAAATGGCTAGTGCCTCTTCAGGAGTCGGCGTTATCCATCTAGGAGGCCAACTGCTCATTACTTGCCCACCTATGGCCTGCTTAGAAAGTATTTGTCTATGACTTCACGAGTTACATCTTGAACCTCAATAGGCCTTTCTTTTAGCCTTTCAATGCAGACTTCTTTGCCAGGGTTTATTTCAATAACACGACCGTTGATTGCCCTGTAAGACGCTCGCTGATCTCTGGTTGGGTCGGTGTGTATAATCCACAAGCTACGCCGATTCTCACCTTTCATTTGAAAGACAGCTTCTTTGATTGCGGCTTTTCTAGCTGCTACTGCAACGCTACGGACTTTATCATCGTAACTAAATTCAAGCGTTCCTTCTGGCAACACTGAAAGAGCTATCTTGTCCATGTCAATAATAATGTCGTTAGTTGCAGCGTTGTTTCTAACGTGCGTTGACTTTCCTGAGCAGGGTGGGCCTGTAACTATATAAATCATTCTTGACCGCTTCTTGCCCACTTGTCTTGCAGTGCTTCTAGCTTGGATCGAGCTTTGACTTCTGCCAAGCCGAGTCTTGTTCTGTCGGATGGCGTAAAGCCGAGTAGTCCGAGGTTGCTTG
>JABMNR010000015.1 GCA_013203465.1 Alphaproteobacteria bacterium | reverse complement strand
TCTTACCCGCCCTCCAACCAACCCATCATACTGTTATGTATACCACAATCGCACAGTGCTTGCGTCAAATGAACGGTGCACATGGGAAATCCGGGCTTAGCAGACGCGCGGGTTTGGATCGATGGGCGGCGCGACGGCAATGGTCCAGGGTATCGGTTGTCGGCATCCTCGGCGCGCCTATCTGAAAAGCAGACAACGATGGAGCGGCCTGATGGGTCAGTTGATCGACGGCGCATGGCATGCGGGCGACGCACGGGCCAAATCGGCCGACGGACATTTCCGCCGCAAGGACAGCGCCTTTCGCGACTGGATCGAGGATCGTCCCGACGCGCGGTTCAGGCCCGAGCCAGGGCGCTATCACCTGTATGTATCGCTGGCCTGCCCCTGGGCGCACCGCACGCTGATCTTCCGCGCGCTGAAGGGGTTGGAGGCCATGATCGGTGTCACCGTGGTGCATCCGGTGATGTTGGACCAGGGGTGGAGCTTCGAGGCCGCTTTCGCCGACCCCTTGTTCGGCGCCGACCATTTGCATCAAATCTATACCCGGGCCGACCCGAGCTACACCGGGCGTGTCAGCGTGCCGGTGTTGTGGGACACGGCCGAGGCTACGATCGTCTGCAATGAATCTTCCGAGATTATCCGCATGTTCAACGGCGCGTTCGATGGCGCTGGGGCAACACCCGGCGATTATTACCCAGTGGAATTGCGCGATCGGATCGACGCGATCAACACGCGCGTCTACGAGACGGTGAACAACGGTGTTTACCGCTGTGGCTTCGCGACCACCCAGGCGGCCTACGAAGACGCGTTCGACGCGTTGTTCGGCACCTTGGATTGGTTGGAAGATATTCTGTCTCGTACTCCGTATCTGCTCGGCGACCGGGTAACCGAAGCGGATTGGCGCTTGTTTCCCACCTTGGCGCGGTTCGATGCGGTCTATCACGGACACTTCAAATGCAACCGCCACCGCCTGATCGATTTCCCCAACCTCTGGGCTTACACCCGGGCGCTGTATCAATGGCCCGGTGTGGCGGATACGGTCGATTTTACGCATATCAAGCAGCACTATTACGCTAGCCATCGCTCGGTGAATCCCACCGGCATCGTGCCCAAGGGACCGGTGGTGGATTTCACCGAACCGCATGATCGAGGCGGCCCATCGCTCCCGCGGTAAGCGGAATCCGGGTTTCGGCACGCCTCTTGCTTTGTCTTTGCCGAGATCATCGGGCCGTGGAACATCCTTCCGCCGCCCAGCGAGACAGGGAGACGAGCATGTCGCTAGCGACGGCCTTGAAGAAGGGTTTGAACGAAGCCGATACCCTCGGTGACTGGGACCCGTATCCGGAGACCGAGACGCGCAATCGCCCGGCAAATGTCAACACGGGCGCGCCCGCCATCCGAGGTCGAGCGGATGCCGTGACCCCACTCAAGACCGACCGCCTTCACCCGGTTGAAGAGATCGTCACCCGTCCGGCACCGGCCATCGCTCCGGCCGCCAAACCGGCCATGCGCCCCAAGGCCAAGGCCCACCCCAGCCGCAACGCCGCGAAGGCGAGCTGGCTGGGTGAGGCGCGCACCGGTGGCCGGGTCAACGCCGCGCAATTTGTCCGCGAGCTCGAACGCTTCCAGGTCGACGAGACCAAGCGTGCGGTGGCGGACGCGGTCATGGAAGTGAACCCGAGCGAGGTCGAGGGCGTGGCCCGCCTCGCCGCCCGGATCAAAGGACGGTATCTCGCGAAGTTGTTGGATTTGGGCAACCCGTCCAAGACCGACGTCAAGGAGGCTGAAATCGCCGAACTGACGCGGCATCGCGAGACCTATGAAGAGCTTTCTCGTGGCCTCGACATGCTCAAGGCTGCGATTGAGGCCGGCGATCTCCCCATCGCCGGCATGGTTCGCCGCTGACGCGACGAGCCTTCTGCATGACCCTCCCGAACTCGTGGGGCCGCTTCCGGGCGGCCCCCTTTTTTTGCCGCGTGTCGATTGTTCCGCCTACGAGAGTAGAGACCGGGACAAAAGCTGAACCCGCTTGCGTGCGCCTTCGGTGTCCTGGGTGCCGACCGGCGCAAAGCCGAGGCCAAGGTGAAACCGCATCGAGCGGGGGTTCGGCGGCCGCAGGTTGACCTCGCAGGTCAGACGCGGCACGCCGCTCGCCTGGGCTTGACGGATCAAATCCTGGTACAGCGCGGTGCCAAGGCCGGCACCCCGGATCGCCGGGTCGATCACCACCCGGTCGATGTACAGAAACCCGTCGTAACGCTGCTCGAACCAGCGGTAGTTCAAACTGTCGTAACCAGTGCCCGGTCCGAGGGCGAGCAGAAAGCCGGCGGCGCGGCCCTGGTGCTCCACCACCCGGGCCGAATGGGCCATACGCACCAGGTCGGCGAGGGCCGGCGGATCGAGCGCGTTGACCGCCGGCACCGCGTCGTTGTTGAGGCGTCGAAGATGCTCCAGATCGGCCGCGATGATGGCGCGGATCGTCTTGGCGGTCATGCGACATCCCTCCGCCGGCCCCGACGTCCCCCGGCGCGGGTCGGGCCGCGAGGCATATCGAGATTGAGTGCCGCCAGCAGCGGGCGAACGTCAACCAGCGCACCGTTGCGCGCCACCGCCGCCAAGGCGCGCAGGCCGGATACGTCGAGTAACGGCGTCGGCAGCGGGCGGTGCAGCGGGATCATGCTGGCCGCGACGGCGGCGCGGTCTTGCAAACCCGGGTCTAACGCGTAGACGTGGGCGGCGGTCGGCATCAAGGCGGCGAATACCCCGGTAGCTGGAAGTTCGGCGCGGGCCGCCGCCACTGTCGCGAGGGTCCATGCCGGGCCGATGCGATCTTCCAGCACACCGGCCAGCACCGCCACGCTGTCCCATGGCGCCGGATCGTCGAGCACCGCCTGCAACGCCGGTGTGATGTCGAACGGCCAAGGACCGGTGGACAGCCCGTCAATCGCCCGCAAAACCAGCGTCGCCGCTGCCGCGGTGCGGTGGTGGGTCGCCGCTCCGCCGTCCCGCTCCGGGTCGAGGATCATCAACCGGGGGCGCAGACCGACATGCCGCAGCACCATGGGGGCGGCCGCGTCATCGATTATGTGGATGAGGCCGCCCGTCGCCGCCGCCGCGTCGATCGTGTCGGCCACCACCGCCAGGGGCGGGATCGCGGTGGGATCGACGAGGGCCCGGTCGGCGCCCAGGGTCTCCGACAGCGCCGAGAGCGGCACCCGCTGGCCGACCATCAGGGCGGTTGCCTTAGCCACCATGGTTGGCGTCCATCCACCGACCGCAATCAGCCCGTCGCAACCCTCGAAATGGTACTGCGCGACCGCATCGGCCACGACGGCGATATTGGCGCCGTGGGCGCGGTCAAACGACTGCACCGAAACGCCGGCGGCTTCCAGTCTGTAGACCAGCGGATCAATCGGTCCACGGTCATCGCCCTCGGTCACGAATAGCGGGCGTTTCAAGCCGTACTGGGAGATCCAAGTACGGAGGGCTTCATCGGCGGGTTGGCCGATATCAAGCGGCGCCGGCCCCCCCCATTGAACGCGTCTCATCGTCATCGTTTCGTCCCTGAACCCTGCTACCGCGACCCTTGCCCCACCGTTAACGATCATGACCGGGCGGCTATCGAGAATGCGACCATGTTGTCCGGATTCCACAAAATCTTTGACAAGCACGCGGTCAGTCTAAATGATCGTCGCGGTAGATGGCGGCGGCAACGGCTGTAATGTTGTCGCTTCGCGGGCGCCGCGGAGACGACGCCGAGAACGGATGCATACAAGCAAGACGTCAATAAATATTGCATTCGCCTCCATCGGTTAAGCCAGCTAGCCACGTGAGTCCTCGCGGGTTCGCAACTGTGCGTTCCTATGGGGTTTCGACAGGGAGATACGGAGCACGTCATGGACAAAACCAAATCAGGGGCCAAACACCCTTATATTCCGGAGCTGAAGGAACAGCTCCGTAACGGCGAGGTCGACCGCCGCGAATTTCTTCGCACAATAACGCTGCTTGGTGTGTCGGCGGGAGCCGCCTATGCGATCGCCGGCGAAATCCTCGGCGAGGGCATGGTCGCCCCGGCGCGGGCGCAGGGTAAGCCGGGCGGTATCTTCCGGTTCGCGATGAAGGTGCAGGAGATGACCGATCCTGCCACCTACGACTGGGTTGAGAAATCGAACGTCGCCCGCCATGTGGTCGAATTCCTGACCATCACCGGGCCTGACAACATCACCCGGCCGATGCTGGCCGAGAGCTGGGAAGCCTCCGAGGATCTGAAAACCTGGGACTTCAAGCTGCGCAAAGGCGTGAAGTGGAGCAACGGCGACGAGTTCAACGCCGACGATGTGGTCTACAACTTCACGCGTTGGCTCGATCCGAAGACCGGCTCGTCCAACGTCGGTTTGTTCGACGCGATGCTTGAGGAGATCGACACCGGCAAGAAGGACAAGGACGGCAAGGCCGTCATGTCCAAGCAGATGACCAAGGGCGCGGTCGAGAAGGTCGACAGCCACACCGTGCGTCTGCACCTGAACTCCGCGGTGCTGTCGATCCCGGAGAACCTTTACAACTATCCGACAGCGATCGTGCACCGGAAGTTCGACGAGATGGGCGGCGACCTCAGCAAGAACCCGATCGGTACCGGTCCGTATGAGCT
>JABMNR010000167.1 GCA_013203465.1 Alphaproteobacteria bacterium | reverse complement strand
GTTCTCGGCCCGCCGCCGACCTCCGGCACCCGCGACGCCTTCGTCGAGTTGGTCATGGAAGCGGGTGCGGAGGAGATTCCATTTCTGAAGGCCCTGAAGAAATCTGATCGGAAGAAATTTAAGCAGGTCTTCGGCTCCATGCGCGAAGACGGCCGCTTTATCGAGGCTGGCGAGAACGACAACCTGATCGTTCAGAAGCTTGAGGCCAACACGTCGGCGCTCGGTATCTTCGGATTCTCGTTCCTCGATCAGAACTCGGACAAGGTGCACGGGTCCATCGTAGATGGCACGATACCGACCTTCGAGGCGATCGCCGATGGCTCCTACCCGGTGTCGCGCCCGCTGTTCTTCTATGTGAAAACCGCGCATGTCGGTGTGATCCCCGGCTTGAAGGAGTATGTCGCCGAGTTCACCAGCGAAAAGGCCATGGGTGATGAGGGCTACCTCACCGACAAAGGGTTGATCCCGCTGCCGCACGCCGACCGGGAGAAAGTCCGGGCGGCGGGTGCGAATCTAACCAAACTGATTCTCTGACCATCCGAGACAACCACGCGGCGGCCGGTTCGAGGACCGGCCGTTCGCATCTTCCAACATAAATGTTCGCTTTTTTGTTCAGCTGTTTAGACCGGACAAAGACGCTCGGGTGGCATACGGCCATCACAGCGCGAAAGGGCCGCGATGCAGACCTTGATCCTGATCGGTGCCGTGCTTGGCCTTGGACTCATCGGCTATGTCATGGGGCGCGCCCGATCGTTGATCATCGCCAACAACACGGTGAAAAATCTGCATTCGCTGCCGAGCTATTACGGCGCGTATGTCGCCCTGTGGGCCGGCCTGCCAGGACTCGCGCTGTTGGCCGCTTGGTTGATTATCCAGCCTCAGATCGTCGAGGGATTGGTGATGGGCGGTTTGCCCGCCGCCCTGACGGCGGATTTGTCCGGCGCCCAGCGCGGACTGCTGTTGCATGACATCGTCAACCTAGCCACCGGCAATATCTCCACCCGAGGTAACGAACCGGCGATCGTTGCCGCAGCGGAACGGTACAACGACCTGCGGCACTTCGGCTTCATGCTGATGACTGTCGCAGCTTTGGCCATAACCATCTCCGGGTTGATCGTCGCCCGGGCCAAGATCACACCGACCATGCGGGCGCGCAATTCGGTCGAGAAAGCCATCAACGCGATCCTGATCGTCAGCTCGTTGATCGCCGTCCTGACCACCCTTGGTATCGTGCTGTCGCTGATCTTCGAGTCGATCCGGTTCTTCGCGCAGGTGCCGTTCCAGGACTTCTTGTTTGGCATGGATTGGAGCCCGCAAACCGCGTTGCGCGCCGATCAGGTCGGTTCGTCCGGCGCGTTCGGCGCGGTACCGCTGTTCGCCGGCACGCTGCTGATCACCGTCATCGCCATGCTGGTGGCGGCGCCAATCGGTTTAATGTCGGCGATCTACATGGCCGAGTACGCCGATCCCCGAGTGCGGGCGGTCGCCAAGCCAATGCTGGAGGTGCTGGCCGGTATTCCAACCGTGGTCTACGGCTTCTTCGCGGCTCTCACGGTGGCGCCGTTCTTTCGCGGATTTGGCGAGTCGATCGGGCTCGACGTATCCTCGGAAAGCGCGCTTGCCGCCGGTGTGGTCATGGGCATCATGATCATCCCGTTCGTCTCGTCGCTGTCCGACGATGTGATCAACGCCGTGCCGCAATCCCTCCGCGATGGGTCCTATGGCCTGGGCGCCACCCACTCGGAGACGATCCGCAACGTGGTGATCCCCGCCGCCCTGCCCGGCATCGTCAGCGCGTTGCTGCTGGCCGTCAGCCGAGCGATCGGCGAGACCATGATCGTGGTGATGGCGGCCGGCCTGTCGGCCAATTTGACCATCAACCCGCTGGAAGCCGTGACCACCGTGACGGTGCAGATCGTCACCCTGCTGGTCGGCGATCAGGAATTCGACTCGGCCAAGACGCTCTCGGCGTTCGCGCTCGGCCTGACCCTGTTCGTCATCACCCTAGGCCTCAACGTGATCGCCCTCGTCGTGGTTCGAAAGTATCGAGAGAAATATGACTGACGCCGCCATGCCCCCAACCGGTCCACCACCCGGCGGCGTGGCCGACATCCGTCGCCCGACTATCGCCCACGCTCATTTGCGGCGGCGCTACGCTGCCGAGCGTCGGTTCAAGCTTTACGGCTTGGCGAGCATCGCCGTTGCCGGGTTGGTGTTGCTGTTGCTGATCGGCTCGATCGTGTCCAAAGGTTATTCCGCGTTTTGGCAGTACTATGTCCAGATCGACATCACTTTCGCCGCCGAGGAATTGAACCCGAACGGCGGCCAAGTCGAAGACACAACCGTGCGCTCGGCCGATTATCTGAAGCTGGTGCGCGACGGCCTGAAGCACGCCTTCCCGGACGCCACCAAGAGCCGGCGCGACCGTCGCGCGCTCTATGGGTTGGTGTCGGCGAATTCCGACGTGGTGTTGCGCAATATGGTGCTGGATGATCCGTCGATCATCGGCACCACACGGAATGTCTGGCTAAAGCTGTCCGACGACATGGACACCTTCGCCAAGGGCAACATCAAGCGGAATCTGCCTGAATCCGACCGGCGGGTGTCCGACCAGGAGATCGGTTGGTATGACATTTTGGCTTCCCAGGATCGAATCACGGCGCGGTTCAACATCGACCTGTTCCGTAACGGCGACAGCCGGGAGCCGGAAGAAGCCGGCATCTATGGCGCGCTGATCGGTTCGATCCTGACGCTGACCGTGACCTTGCTGGTCTCGTTCCCGATCGGCGTCATGACGGCGGTGTATCTTGAGGAGTTCGCGCCAAAGAACCGCTGGACCGACCTGATCGAGGTGAACATCAACAATCTGGCGGCGGTGCCGTCGATCGTGTTCGGTTTGCTCGGCCTGGCGGTGTTCTTGAATTTCTTCGGGCTCCCGCGCTCGGCGCCTCTGGTTGGCGGCCTGGTGCTGGCGTTGATGACCCTGCCGACCATCATCATCACGGCCCGGTCGGCATTGAAGGCGGTGCCGCCGTCGATCCGCGAGGCGGCACTTGGTCTGGGGGCTTCACCGTTGCAGGTGGTCGCGCACCATGTGCTGCCGTTGGCGATGCCCGGCGTCCTGACCGGCACGATCATCGGCATGGCCCAGGCGTTGGGCGAGACAGCGCCCTTGCTGATGATCGGCATGGTTGCTTTCATCGTCGACGTGCCGCAGGGCTTCACTGATCCGGCGACCGTGCTGCCGGTGCAGATCTACATTTGGGCCGACAGCCCGGAACGGGCCTTCGTCGAACGCACCTCCGCCGCCATCATGATACTGCTCGGGTTTTTGGTCCTGATGAATCTGGTCGCCGTGGTTCTGCGCAGAAAATTCGAACGCCGTTGGTAAGGGGTCCAGTAGGATGAACGACCTGACATACGCAACCGAGACAGCCCCGCCGCCTGAGATGGACAGCGCCAAAATCGCCAAAATCGTCACCAGGAATGTGAACGTCTATTATGGCGACAAACAGGCGCTGATCGATGTCAACCTGGACATTTACGAGCACGAGGTGACGGCGTTGATCGGCCCGTCGGGTTGTGGCAAATCGACCTATCTGCGGTGTCTCAACCGCATGAACGACGTGATCGATATTTGCCGGGTCACCGGCGACATTCTTCTCGACGGTCAAGACGTCTACACGAGCGACCTCGACGTGGTGCAGCTGCGGGCACAAGTCGGCATGGTGTTCCAGAAACCGAATCCATTTCCGAAATCGATCTACGACAACGTCGCCTACGGTCCCCGCATCCACGGCCTCGCCCAAGGGCGGGCCGAGCTGGACACGATCGTTCAGCAAAGCCTGGAGCGCGCCGGTCTCTGGAAAGAGGTGCAGGATCGTCTGGATGAGCCAGGCACCGGCCTGTCGGGCGGGCAGCAACAGCGCTTGTGCATCGCCCGGGCGATCGCGGTGAACCCCGAGGTCATCCTGATGGACGAGCCGTGCTCGGCTCTCGACCCGATCGCCACCGCGCGGATCGAGGAGCTGATCGACGAGCTGCGCGAGAACTACACCATCGTGATCGTTACCCACTCAATGCAGCAGGCCGCTCGGGTCTCGCAGCGCACTGCGTTCTTCCATCTGGGTGAGTTGGTGGAAGTCGGCGAGACCGAGCATATCTTTACCAACCCGTCGGACAGCCGGACCCAGGGCTATATCACGGGGCGGTTTGGCTAAATCAAGGCGCCCTAGGGAGGTCGAAAACCGTGGAAGATGGCCACATCGTTTCCTCATTCGATGAGGAGCTGAACCGGATGAGATCGGCCATTTCCCGCATGGGCGGAATGGTCGAAGCGCAACTCTCGAATGCGGTTAAGGCGATCGGACGCCGCGACGACGCCATCGCGCGCCATTGCCTGCAAGCCGATGCCGAGATCGACGCCATGGAGGATGAGGTCGAGGCGCTGACCCTGCGCATGCTCGCCCTGCGTCAACCGGTGGCGACCGACCTGCGGGCGATCTTGGCCGCCCTCAGGATCAGCCACGATCTGGAACGCATGGGCGATTACGCGACCAACGTCGCCAAGCGCGCCTCGGCGCTCAACCAGCTGCCGGAGGTCGGCCCGATCAATGGCATCGTCCGCATGGGCCAACTTACACACCAGATCGCTACTGGCGTGCTGGACGCCTACGCCGAATCCGATGTCGACAAAGCAATCGCGGTATGGGAACGCGACCAGGAAATCGATCAGATGTACACGAGCCTGTTCCGTGAACTCCTGACCTACATGATGGAGGATCCTCGGAACATTTCACCATGCACGCATCTGTTGTTCGTCGCCAAGAACATCGAGCGGATCGGTGACCATGCGACCAACATCGCCGAAACCGTCTATTTCCAAGAGAACGGCACCCGCCTGGAAAAGTTACGTCCCAAGGGCGACCAAACAAGTTTCGCGGTCGTCACTCCGTCGGATTCCGATGAGTCGTAAACTCCAGCACATGGCGCGCCCATGAAACCGTTGATCTTGATCGTCGAGGACGAAGCCCCGATCACCACCCTGTTGCGCTACAACTTGGAACGCGAAGGGTTCCGCGTGCTGGAAGCCGTTGACGGCGAGGAAGCGATGCTGCTTGCCGCCGAGTCCAAGCCGGACCTCGTGTTGCTTGACTGGATGCTGCCGTTGTTGTCCGGCATCGAGGTGTGCCGCCGGTTGCGTCGAGCCCCGGCCACCAAGAATGTCCCGGTCATCATGCTGACCGCCCGGGGCGAGGAAGGCGATCGAGTGCGTGGGTTGAATTCCGGCGCCGACGATTACATCACCAAACCGTTCAGCCCGTCGGAGTTGATCGCCCGGATTCGGGCCGTGCTACGACGCGCCAGACCGTCCGGCGGAGACGAGATTCTGCGCTACGGCGATCTGGCGATGGATCTCGCCGCCCACCGCGTGAAGCGCGGTAACCGCGGTATCCATCTGGGGCCGACTGAATTCCGCCTGTTGCGGCATTTTCTCGAACATCCCGGCCGGGTGTTCTCGCGGGAACAGCTGTTGGACACCGTGTGGGGTCCCGATGTCTATGTCGAACCACGTACCGTCGATGTGCATATCCGCCGGTTGCGCAAGGCCCTGAACAACGACAGTAACGACGACCTCATCCGGACCGTCCGTTCGGCCGGCTACGCGTTGGACGTAGGGGCGGCGACCTAAGCGAGCGGTCCTACCGCTGGGGTTTTCAGCATCGGCTTTCCGCTCAATTCCGGACGCCGCGCCAGGAACACCAGCAACAGCAGGCCCGGCAGCGCCACCACGGTCGATACCACGAAGAAATCGACCCACCCGGTCCGTTCGGCCACCCACCCACCGGAGGAGGCGAGGAACGTCCGTCCCACCGCCATGAACGAGCTAAGCAAGGCGTATTGCGTCGCGGTGAAGGCGGTGTTGCACAGGCTCGACAGGTAGGCGACGAACGCCGCCGTCCCCATACCACCGGTCACGTTCTCGATCGCAATCGTCGCCGTCAAAAGACCGAGATCGGCGCCAGCCGAGGCCAACACCGCGAACATCAGGTTGGAGCCGGCCTGCAGAACGCCGCACACCAAGAGCGCCATCAACAGCGTCATCCGGTTGACCATCAAGCCGCCGATAAATCCTCCGATCAACACGGCGGCGAGGCCGAATACCTTGGAAATCTCGGCGATCTCGGTTTTGGTGAAGCCGATCTGGATATAGAACGGCGTGGTCATCACGCCCGCGAAGGCATCGCCCAGCTTGTAGAGCAGGATAAAGGCAAGCACGAGAAACCAACCGCGCCGGCCCGTGAACTCACGGAACGGCTCGACCACAGCCGAGGTCAACCAGGCGCTGGCACGCGCCAGCCGATCGCCACTTGGCGCTACCGCAAACGTCACCGCCTTGGGCTCCGGCGCCAACAGCGCGGTGATCATCCCGACCAGGACAAACCCGGCCATGATCCCATAGACCGTCGGCCACGGCAGGCGATCGGCCAGGAACAACGCCCCCGCGCCCGACACCAGCAGGCCAACCCGATAGCCGAACACCAGAACCGCCGCACCGGCGCCTTGTTCGTTTTCCTCAAGGATCTCGACACGATACGCGTCGATCACGATGTCCTGGGTCGCCGAACAAAACGCCACCGCCAGAGCCGCTACCGCCGCGAGGACGGGGGTCACACCCGGGGTGCTCTGGCCCAAAAACAGGATCGCTCCAATCAACATGATCTGGGACGTCACCATCCAACCCCGCCGACGGCCAAGCCGCGCCGTCAGCACCGGCACCGGCGCCCGGTCGATCAGTGGCGCCCACAGAAATTTCAGCGTGTAGGGCGTGCCAACCAGCGTGAAGACGCCGATGGTCGTGAGAGTGACGTCGATCTCGGTGAGCCAGGCGCTGAGCGTGGCGAACGACAGCGCCAGCGGCAAACCACTGGAAAACCCGAGCAATAAGACGACCAGGATACGCGGCCGCAGGTAGAGGGTCAGTGACTCACGCAACCCATCCATCACGCCGTTAACTCAGTCGCTTAGCGACCAGCGCCTTGAGATCCGCCTCCGGTCGAGCGCCGACGTGGCCAATCACCTCCGCCGCCGCGATCGCACCAAGTCGACCGCAGGCCACCGCGTCGTCACCCCGGGTATAGCCGTGGAGAAACCCGGCGGCATAAAGGTCACCAGCACCGGTGGTGTCGACCACCGTCTCCACCGGCTCGGCATCCAGCACGTGAACCTCGTCGCGATGCACCACCACCGCACCACGCTCGCTACGGGTCAATGCCGCCGTTTCTACCTCGAAACGAATTTTCTGCAGCGCATCGTCGAACCGTTTAACCTCAAACAATGAGATGATTTCATCCTCGTTAGCGAACAGGATGTCGATGTGATGCGTCACCAGCTCCTGGAACGCCGCCCGGTGACGATCGACACAGAACGGGTCGGACAGGCTGAGGGCCACTTTTCCGCCTGAGGCATGAGCAAGGCGCGCGGCCTCGACGAACGCTTTCTTGGCCTCTGGCGGATCGAACAAATACCCCTCCAGATAGACCACCTGGGCCGCTTCGATCAGATCTCGGGGTACATCGTTCGGGGTCAGATTCACACAGGCCCCGAGATAGGTGTTCATCGACCGCTGGGCGTCCGGGGTCACCAGAACAAGGCAACGCGCGGTTGGTGGGCCATCGATCGCCGATGCGGTTTCAAATCGCACGCCCTGCGCGGTGATATCGTGACGAAACACTTTGCCAAGCTCGTCGTCGCGGACCTTGCCGATATACCCGCCACGACCGCCCAAAGCCGCCAAACCGGCGATGGTGTTGCCGGCGGACCCTCCCGATACCTCGACCCCCGGCCCCATTGCCGCGTACAGACTCTCCGCCCGATCGGCGTCGATCAGGGTCATCGCTCCCTTGTCGATGTTCTGCGCGCTTAGGAACGCGTCGTCACAGCGGGCGATCACGTCGACGATGGCGTTGCCGATCGCGACCACATCGAGGGATTTCGTCATGGATGTTCCAATCGACTATGTCGGTTTTGAGGGCTGCGTTGGCCGGACGAAGACTACCCGCCCAGCCGGATCGACGAAACCCAGCTCGTACTCCACGCCCTCTTGCGCCAGGGAACCGGCCGTGTTTTTTGCCGGTATCCCAGCACACATGCACGGAGAATGTCGCGTGTTTGGTTCCATCGGCAAGACCCTCGCGCAATTGAGCGACCCTCGGCTTCGGGGTGTGTTGATCGCGGCTATCGCCATGACCTTGACGTTGATCGTCCTGCTTGCCCTGTTCGGTGGTTATCTTGTTGAAACGCTGGCCGCCACGGGCATCCTCTGGCTTGACGATATCGTTTCCGTACTTGGGTTCCTGGCGTCATTGTTCATCGCCCTGCTGTTGTTTCCGGGAACGGTGCAGGTGGTCAGTGGGTTGTTCCTCGACCGGGTCGCCGACGCGGTGGAAGCACGGCATTACCCTGGCCGGGCCCCAGCCCGGCCTCAGCCATTCACCGAGATTGCGCTTGATTCACTCCGATTCGCGGCGGTATCGGTGGGGTTGAACCTGCTGGCCCTGCCGCTCTATCTGATCCCTGGCGTAAACCTCGTGCTGTTCTACGCACTCAATGGCTATTTGCTGGGTCGGGAATACGCTGAGTTGGTGGCCGCGCGGCGCATGACACGTGAGCAGGTGCGGGCGTTTCGCGCTGCCAACCGCGGCGCTTTGTTCCTCGGCGGCGTGATGATTGCCGCGGCCACCACCGTGCCGATCTTGAACCTAACGATCCCGGTTTTAGCGACCGCTTTCACGTTGCATGAACATGAGCGGTTGCGGCAACGCAGTATTCCGCGATAATACATATACGGCAACCGTTTAGACGGACGGGTTCCGTCAGGAGTTCAAGCATGTTTCGGCAACGCAAACTGAGCGATCTCGCACCCAATCGAGAATCGGATACGATCGAGTCACCGGAGATGGCGAAAACCGCGAGTACTCCGAGCACGACCGACGGGCTTGCCGAGCCAACGAAAGGTCCCGCCATGTCCTTGCCCACGCCCAAACCTCCCAGCACCGGCTTCGTGCCGGAGATTCCCAGACGCGCGGTCGATATTCCCGGCGCCCCAACTCGGCGCCCTGGACCACGTTCCACCCAGGAGAGCAAGCGGCTCATTGTCGGCAAAGACATCTCGCTGACCGGCGAGATCACCGCCTGCGACAGTTTGGTGGTCGAGGGCACGGTCCAGGCCACGCTGGAAAACAGCCAAAGTCTGGACGTCGCCGAAGGTGGGCGCTTCAAGGGTCGGGTGCTGATCGAAGAGGCCACCATCGCCGGCGCCTTCGATGGCGATCTGACGGCGCGCGATCGGTTGATAGTGAAGGCGACGGGGGTGATCACCGGCACGGTCCGCTTCGGCCGGTTGGAGGTCGAACTTGGTGGTGTCCTAAAGGGCGACGTCGCGCCATTGAGTGAGAGCGGCAACGAATGATGTCGCGTCTCGGCCTTCGCGGAGGACTGTGCGCGGTTCTGTTTTCGGCCCTCACCGTCGGGTGCGTAACCACGCCCATCGACATTCCTGACACCGCGACGTCGACACCAAGCCTGTCCACGGCCAACGCGGATACGGCCAACGTGCACGCGGCGAGCCTTAGGACTAATCGTGAGCGGCCAAGACGCCAAATCAGCCTGTCGCCGACGGAGCGCGATCCCGACCGGCTGCGGCGGCTGGATCCGGACGCGGTGATGGCCTTGATCGGCAACCCCGGATACATTCGCCACGAGGGCGGAGCGATCATCTGGCAGTACATGGCCGATAGTTGCGTGATGGATTTGTTTTGGTACCGAACGGGTGATGGCTTGACACTGCTTCACTATGAGACCCGTAGCCCGCGTCTGCCACGTCAAGTCGAAGCCAAGGTCTGTTTCACCGATCTTCTGACCCGGCGGACGGCGGCGATCGAAAGCTGAGCGCCGGTCAAGCCGGCGGCGGCGTCTTTTCAGCGAAGTTGCAGACATCGCGCACTGGACAGTCGGGACACCGCGGCGTCCGTGCCTTGCAGACATAGCGTCCATGCAGAATCAGCCAGTGGTGCGCCTGGCGCAGATAGGCTGGCGGCACCCGTTGCAACAGCGCCAGTTCGACTGCCAGTGGCGTTTTGCCCGGCGCCATACCGGTTCGATTGGCCACTCGAAAGAGATGGGTATCAACCGCGATCGTCGGCTCGCCGAAGGCGACGTTCAGGACCACGTTGGCTGTTTTGCGCCCGACGCCCGGCAACGCCTCCAGCGCCGCCCGATCGCGCGGCACTTGGCCGCCATGTTGGTCGATCAGAATGCGCGACAGGGCGATCACGTTCTTCGCCTTGGCGTTGAACAGGCCGATGGTCTTGATGTGCGTTCGCACACCCTCCTCGCCCAACGCCACCATCGCCTCGGGCGTATCGGCCGCCACGAAAAGCACGCGCGTTGCCTTGTTGACCCCGACATCGGTCGCCTGCGCCGACAACACCACCGCCACCAATAAGGTGTAGGGCGAGGCCCATTCCAACTCGCCCTCCGGCTCCGGGTTGTCAGCCTTGAGGCGGGTGAAGAAGCTCTCGACGGCGGCGTTGGTCATGCGGCGGGTCATGGGGGTTCATACCCGCCGCGACTAAGCGCCGCAATCACGTCGATGTTTTGCCACGATCAGCGAACCTGCCGTATTGTTGCGCATGACCAGCGCCCCGACCCCCGATGATCGCATCCTATTCGATGCCGTCGTCTACCCCCATCGCAGCCTCAGCAAAACCGGGTTCCTGGTGGTGATGGGGCTGATCGCCGGCTGTTCGTTCAGCATGGGCGTGGCGTTCTATCTGGTCGGCGCATGGCCGGTGGTCGGCTTTCTCGGGCTCGACGTGCTGATCATCTATGCCGCGTTCCGTCTGAACTACCGTCAGGCACGGGCCTATGAGACCTTGACCCTGCGGCCCGACCGCCTGGATGTGGTGCAGGTCGACCTGGCCGGCCGCGCGCGTCACGCCACCCTGCAGCCCTATTGGTTGTCGGTCGTTCTGGAAACGATGCCCGGCCGATCCCCATGCCTGATTCTGCGGTCCCACGGCCGCAGGGTGGAGATTGCGGCGTTTCTCCCCGACGAGGAAAAGGCTGCGTTGGCGGAGTCCCTGCGGCGGGCGCTCGCCGAGGTTCGGACACCTACTCCTCATAGGCGCGTCCCCGGCTGAGACAACCGCTCAGAGACCAAGCACGTCGCGCATCGAATAGAGACGTGGTTCACGGCCAACAACCCAGCGAGCCGCCGTGACGGCGCCGTTGGCGAAAATATGCCGACCACCGGCACGGTGGCCGAGTTCGACCCGTTCGCTTGGCCCGGCAAACACCACCGTATGCTCACCGACCACGTCGCCACCCCGCAAGGTCGCGAAGCCGATTTGTCCCGTCTCCCGCGGTCCGGTGTGTCCCTCGCGGGACAGTACTGCGACGTCGTCAAAATGTCGGCCCCGGCCGGCCGCCGCTGCCCGTCCTAAACCCACCGCCGTGCCCGAGGGCGCGTCGACCTTGCGGTTGTGGTGCATCTCGACGATCTCGATATCCCAAGCGTCGTCCAGGGTCGCCGCCACCTGCTCCACCAGCGCCAGCAGCAGGTTCACCCCGACGCTCATGTTTGGTGCGTAGACAATCGGCACCGTTGTCGCCAAGGATGACAATTCGGCTTCTTGTTCGTTCGACAAGCCCGTGGTGCCCACCACCAGAGGCGTCCCAGCGGCCGCCGCCGCCAGCGCGTGCACCAATGTTGCCTCCGGCATGGTGAAATCAATCGCGACATCAGCCGCCAGCACATCCGCTGGCCGCTCGGACACTCTCACGCCGAGGGCGCCAAGCCCCGCCAGCACCCCCGCGTCTTGACCTACCACGGTACTACCTCGACGACATCCAGCGGCCGCAAGCGCCGATTCAGAGTTCTCCGCGATCGCCTTCACGAGCATCCGACCCATCCGTCCGTTTGCGCCGAAGACCCCGATCCGTGTGGTCATGATCATCATCCTCCCTTTGAGCTTTTACAGCTCACACACTATCTTAATGGGAAGGCTTGTTCGTGGCATATATTTCCTCAACAGCTTATTTTTTATGATACTATCAGGTCGGTATACTTGTTAAAGGATGAATAGAGCCATGGATGTACGCACCGTCTGCCTGGGCGTGCTGAGCTTCGGTGACACCAGCGGCTACGGCATCCGCAAGGCGGTGCAGGACGGCTTCAGCCACTTCGCGCAGGCCAGTTTGGGAGCGATTTATCCGGCGCTGGCCAAGGCCCAGGCCCGCGGCGAGGTCGAGCCGGTGGGCGCCGCCGACGCGCCGCTTGAAAAACGAATGTTTCGACTCACCGAGATTGGCCGCGTCACCCTGGCCGAGGCGACGGCGGCGGTCGACGGCACCGAAACCCTCCGCTCGCCGTTCCTGGCGGGCATGTTCTTCGCCCATTTGCTGGAGATGGACGATGTGCATCGCCTGGTGGACGATCGGTTGGCTGGTCTGCGGCGGGAGCAGCGCCGTCTGCGCGGGCTGCCGACCGCCGAGATGACCGAAGGCCAACGCTTCACGATCCGCTACGCCTTAGCCACGACCGGGGCGTCGATCGCCTTTCTGGAGCAAGAGGGCCGAGCCATCGTCACGGCGATGCAGCACCAGAGAATCCCTTGAATTCAAAGCAAAAAACCGTTGCCGGGCGCCAACACTACCGCGCTTAAACGCAAGTATGACTCTGGAAGTTTGACATGCCCCAGCTTAATCGCGCAAATCGTCCCATAGCTCCTTGACCTTATCGAAGAAACCATGGGTCTGCGGGCTGGTCTTTTCGGCTCCCGCCTCCGCCTTGAACTCTTCGAGCAGCTCACGCTGCCGCTTCGAGAGGTTGACCGGAGTTTCGACCTGGACGTCGACATACATGTCGCCCCGCGTCGACGACCGCAACACCGACATACCCTTGCCGCGCAGGCGGAACTGACGTCCCGATTGGGTGCCGGCCGGAATCTGGATACGCGCCCGGTTGCCCTCGATCGTCGGCACCTCGATCGTACCACCGAGCACTGCGGTCACCATCTCAACCGGAACCCGAATCTGCATGTCGGCGCCATCCCGTTGGAACAGCGGATGCGGGTCGATGACAAGGAACAGATACAAATCTCCCGGCGTGGCCCCCCGCATGCCGGCTTCGCCCTCACCGGCGAGACGAATCCGCGTTCCGTCCTCGACGCCCGCTGGAATGGTGACCTGCAGTGTTTTTTCCTTGCGTTGACGGCCGGCGCCACCGCAGGCCTTGCAGGGTTTTTCGATCACCTGGCCGACGCCACCGCAGGATGGGCAGGTTCGCTCGATGGTGAAGAACCCTTGCTGCGCGCGGATCTTGCCGTGGCCGCCACAGGAGGAACAGGTGATTGGGCGCGAGCCGGCTTCCGCACCTGAGCCGCCGCAGCTGTCGCAGGAGGCCGACGACGGCACGCGGATTTCCGTCTTCTTGCCCCTGAAGGCGTCCTCCAGGGTGATGGTCATGTTGTAGCGCAGGTCTTGCCCGCGCCCCGCGCCGCCAGCGCGACGGCCGCCCATGAACTCGCCGAACATTTCCTCGAAGATATCGGCGAAACCGCCCGAGGCCCCCCCGAACCCGGCGCCTCCGGGATGCGACCCGCCACCCTCGAAGGCCGCGTGGCCGAACCGGTCATAGGCCGCCCGTTTGTCGTCGTCCTTAAGGACGTCGTAAGCCTCGTTGATGTCCTTGAAGGTCTTCTCGGCTTCGTTGTCATCCGGATTGCGGTCCGGATGGTACTTCATCGCCAATTTTCGGTAGGCGCGCTTGAGAGAATCCTTATCGGCGCCGCGATCGACCCCCAGTATTTCGTAAAAGTCACGTTTCGCCATGCGTCGTCACCATCGGGCCAAATACATAGCGCCGACCTGCTTGGTCACCCAATCGTAAGGGCAAATCCGAAACCGGCCGGCGCTCATGGTACCCGCCCGATCAGGCGGACTTGTTGCGATCCTGATCGTCGACTTCCTCGAAGTCGGCATCGACGACATCGTCGGATTTGGCGTCCTCGGCGTCACCGGACCCCGCACCGCCCTCAGCCTCCGAACCCTCGGACGGCCCAGCGGTGGCTTCTTCCTGTTGCGCCTTGTACATCGCCTCACCCAATTTCATCGAGGACTGCTGCAGAGCGGCAAGCTTGGCGCTGATGTCGCCAACATCCTCGCCCTCCATGGCGGTTTTAAGCGCGGCCAAATCAGCCTCGACCGCCGCCTTGTCCTCGGCGCCGACCTTGTCGCCGAACTCGGCCAGGGTTTTCTCGGTGGCATGGACGGCGTTGTCGGCCTGGTTACGGGTTTCGACCAAGGAGCGGCGTTTTTTATCCTCTTCGGCGTGGCTTTCGGCTTCCTTGACCATGCGTTCGATGTCGTCGTCGCTCAGCCCGCCCGACGCCTGGATGCGGATCTGTTGCTCCTTGGCCGTGGCCTTATCCTTGGCCGACACGTTGACGATGCCGTTGGCGTCGATATCGAAGGTAACCTCGACCTGCGGCACGCCACGCGGCGCCGGCGGAATGCCAACCAGATCGAACTGGCCCAGCAGCTTGTTGTCGGCCGCCATTTCGCGTTCGCCCTGGAACACCCGAATGGTCACGGCCGTCTGATGGTCCTCGGCGGTTGAGAAGCTTTGGCTCTTCTTGGTCGGAACCGTGGTGTTGCGGTCGATCAGGCGGGTGAACACCCCGCCCAAGGTCTCAATGCCCAGCGACAGCGGCGTGACGTCCAGCAACAGGACATCCTTGACCTCACCCTTCAACACGCCCGCCTGGATAGCGGCACCGGAAGCAACCACCTCGTCCGGGTTCACCCCGCGATGCGGTTCCTTGCCGAAGAAGGTCTTCACCGTCTCGGCGATCTTCGGCATGCGGGTCATGCCGCCGACCAGGATAACCTCGTCGATCTCGCCGGCCGACACGCCCGCGTCCTTCAACGCCGCCTTGCACGGCCCGATGGTGCGTTGCACCAACTCGTCGACCAACGCCTCCAACTTGGAACGGGTCACCTTGATGTTCAGGTGCTTGGGCCCCGATTGATCGGCGGTGATGAACGGCAGGTTGACCTCGGTCTGCACCGAAGACGACAGCTCGATCTTGGCCTTCTCGGCGGCTTCCTAGAGGCGCTGCAGGGCCAGTTTATCCTGCCGCAGATCGATGCCGTTCTCTTTCTTGAACTCGTCCGCCAGATAATCGATCACCCGTTGATCGAAGTCCTCGCCGCCCAGGAAAGTATCGCCGTTGGTCGACTTCACCTCGAACACGCCGTCGCCGATCTCCAGGACCGAGACGTCGAAGGTGCCGCCGCCAAGGTCGTACACGGCGATGGTGCCGCTGCTTTTCTTGTCCAGACCATAGGACAGCGCGGCCGCCGTCGGCTCGTTGATGATGCGCAGCACCTCAAGGCCGGCGATCTTGCCCGCGTCCTTGGTCGCCTGGCGTTGGGCGTCGTTAAAATAAGCCGGGACGGTGATCACCGCCTGATCAACCTTCTCGCCCAGATACGCCTCGGCGTCCTCCTTCAGCTTCTGAAGGATCATCGCCGAGATCTCCGCCGGGCTGGATTTCTTGCCGTCGACCTCGACCCAGGCATCGCCATTGTCGCCCGCGACCACCTTGTACGGTACCAAGTCGTTGAACTTCTTCGACGTCGGATCATCGGCCCGGCGGCCGATGAGCCGCTTGATGGCGAACAACGTCTTCTCGGGGTTGGTGACGGCTTGACGCTTGGCCGCCTGACCGACCAGCCGTTCACCACTGTCGGCGAAGGCGACCATCGACGGCGTGGTGCGCGCGCCCTCGGCGTTCTCGATGATCTTCGCGCTGGCGCCATCCATGACCGCCACGCAGGAATTCGTCGTGCCCAGGTCGATACCGATAACTTTGCTCATGCGTACCTCTCTCTGTCGGCAGGCGCATCCGGCCCATGTCGGCGCCGAAATCGCCCCCAAATGCGCTAACGTGTAAAAGTTGGCTCGTATATAGGCGTGCCGAGCGTCGACGCAAGCGCCGTGGCGCGATACGCGGCCTTGAAAATCGACCGTTCGGCGGCCAGGCTCACTCGATGATCGTCTCCGCCAGCTACAAAACCGACATTCCGGCGTTTTATCGGTTCTGGTTCGAAGCTCGCCTGGCGGATGGCGTGGCCCGGGCGATCAACCCGTGGGGTGGCAGGATGTTCGAGGTACCGCTCGATCGCGCCTCGGTCGACGGTTTCGTATTCTGGACCCGCAATGTGGAACCGTTCCTGCCGACACTCGATCGGTTGCACGCGGACGGCTGGCCGTTCGTCGTGCAGATGACGATCACCGGCTATCCACGCTCGCTGGAACGCTCGGTGATCGACATCGACCGAGCGGTTGGACAAATCTGGACACTGGCCAAACGGTTTGGAAAGCGCTCGGTCGTTTGGCGCTACGACCCGGTACTGATTACCGAGGCGACGCCCGCCGCCTTCCACCGCGACCGGGTCGACCGGCTGGCGGCGGCGCTCGTCGGCGCGGTCGACGAGGCCACCCTGTCTTTCGCGACGATCTACCGGAAAACCCGCGCCAATCTGGACCGCGCCGGACTCGCTTGGCGCGACCCCTGCAGCGACGAGAAACGCACCTTGCTGTCTGAGTTGGCCGAACGCCTTGCCAGTCACGGCCTGCGTCCGACGTTGTGCTCCCAGCCCAAACTTCTGGTGGACGGGTTGGAGGGTGCCGCGTGCATCGACGCCGACCGGTTGTCCGACGTCGCCGGTCGGCCGATCAGCAGCAGGATCAAGGGCAATCGACCCGGTTGTCTGTGCGCGGAATCGCGGGATATCGGCGCCTACGACACCTGTCCGCATGGTTGCCTCTATTGCTACGCGGTTTCCCGGCCCGAGACCGCCAAGCAAAAACACCAGGCGCATGATGTTTCCAACGCGTGCCTGATCGAGCCGATCGAACGAACCGGTTAGCCCGTCAGGCGGTGGTATCGACCGGGGCGTGATCTTCCGGTGTGCCGCCCTTGGCCACGCCGACCATCGCGGCGCGCAGCAACCGATCATGCAGCACATAGCCCGGGGCTAGAACCTGAACCACCGTGCCGGCCGGCTTGCCTGTGTTCTCAAGCTCGAACATCGCCTGATGGAAGTTGTAATCAAACTTCTCGCCCAGCGGCTCGATCTTCGCGATGCCGTGTTTTTCGAACGCCGAGAGCATCTCCTTCTCGGTCATCTCGACCCCGACCAGCAGATTCTTCATCGCGTCGTCCAGCGAATCGCGATCGGCCGGGGCCGATTCGAGCGCCCGGCGCAGATTATCGCTCGCGTTCAACAGATCCTTGGCCAGAGTGGCGGCGGCGTAGCGGCTCCACTGCTCCTTCTCGCGGTCGGTGCGGCGGCGCAAGTTCTCGGAATCGGCCAGCGCGCGCAGGGCTTGATCCCGGAGCTGAGCGACTTGCCCCTCCAGCTCGGCGATGCGGGCGTCGCGCGGATCCTCGGCGGTGTCGATGGTGCCATCCTCTGAAAGACCGAAATTCTCGGCCGCCACGTGACCCTCGGCGGCGGCGGTATCGTCGACGTCTGGCGGGGTGTTTTCGTTCGACATGCTGCGTTCTTCCGGTTGACGGGCGTGTTCGGCGGGTATGTAGGACGGCCCGTGGCGAATTGGAAGCGCCGAGGCCGACTCCGCGTCTAACGGTCCCTAGTCGAGCAGCCGGCCGATCAGCTTGGCGGTGTAGTCGACCATCGGGATGATCCGCGCGTAATTCATCCTGGTCGGCCCGATCACGCCAATCGCGCCCACCACCGTCCGCTGCTGGTCATGGTAGGGGGCGATGATCATTGAACAGCCGGTGTTGCGGAACAACTGGTTCTCAGCGCCGATGAAGATTTGCACCCCATCCGCCTCGCCGGTCGCTTCCAGCAACCGCAGGGTACTCTCTTTCTCCTCCAGCTGCTCGAACAGACCGCGCACCTGCTCCAAATCCTCCAACACGGTGACGTCCTCCAGAAGCTGGGCTTGGCCGCGCAGGATCAGCGAGGACCCCTCGGGCACATCCCCTCCCCAGGTCGCCAGACCCGCTTGCACCACCTTGCTGGTTAGTTCATCCAACTCGGCTTTTCGGAGTGTGATCTCCTGTTCGATATCGTCGCGCACTTCATCGATCGTTCGGCCGTTAAGCCGGTGGTTCAGGTAGTTCGTGGCCTCGACCAACACCGAAGATGGCAGCCCGGGCGGCAGTTCGAGGATTCGGTTCTCGACCAGGCCGCTGGCCGTGACCATCACCACCAAGGCGCGCTCGCGGTTCAGCGGCACGAACTCGATGTGGCGCAGCCCGGCGGCCATCTTCGGCGACACCACCAGACCGGCACAGCGCGACAGACCCGCCAGGGTGGCGGATGCCTCCTCGAACATCTGCGCCACACTGCGCCCCGCCGCCGCGCATTTACCGTCGATATTGGCGCGTTCGGCGTCGCTCAGATCGCCGCCAATCTCCAGCAACCCGTCAACAAACACACGCAGACCGGCCTCGGTCGGCAAGCGGCCGGCCGAGGTATGCGGCGCGAACAACAGCCCCGCGTCCTCTAGATCGGCCATGACGTTGCGCACGGTGGCCGGCGACAGCACCGCGCCAAGCCGCCGCGATAAGGTACGCGAGCCCACCGGCTCACCGGTTTCGACATAAGCATCAACGATATGCCGGAAAATCTCACGCGACCGCTCGCTCAGCTGCACGATCGCGCTGCCGGTCGGCGGTGAAGAAAAACGATCGAGATCGATCTTGGCCATAGCTTCCTCTACTTAGAAACGACGGGCGCGATGGTCAACGCGGCGCCGTCGCCTTGGCCACACTGGACCAAGATCGAACACAGGGGTAGCTTCCGCCGCCCCGCACGCTACCACCCTGACCCGACAACAGGGGCCACATGCCCCAACCCTTTGCCGAAAGGCCCATTATGACCGAGACGCCCATCGCTCGTCCCTCCGGCCGCGCCGCCGATCAATTGCGCGCCGTGAGCCTGGAGCCCGGTTTCGCCAAACACGCCGAGGGATCATGCCTGGTTCGGTTCGGTGACACCCATGTTTTGTGCACCGCCACCGTGGAGGAACGGGTGCCGCCGTGGCTCAAAGGTGGTGGCAAAGGCTGGGTTACCGCCGAATACGGCATGCTGCCGCGGTCAACCCATACCCGCACCGATCGCGAGGCTGCGCGCGGCAAGCAATCCGGACGCACCCAGGAAATTCAACGCCTGATCGGCCGGTCGCTGCGCGCCGTCACCGACCTTAAGGGTCTCGGCGAGCGACAGGTCAGGATTGATTGCGACGTGATCCAGGCCGACGGCGGCACCCGAACCGCCGCCATCACCGGCTCCTGGGTGGCATTGCATCAAGCGATGGCGACGTTGGTGCGGTTCGGCGCGCTGGCAAAAGTTCCGCTGATCGACAAGGTCGCGGCCGTATCGTGTGGGCTGTACAAGGGAGCGGCGGTGCTGGACCTCGACTACGCCGAGGATTCCAAGTGCGACGCCGATGCCAATTTCGTGCTGACCGGTTCCGGTGGGATCGTGGAAATCCAAGCCACCGCCGAGACCGATCCGTTCCAGCAGGAGGCGTTTATGGAGCTGCTGCGGCTGGCACGGCAGGGCGCGGACGATCTGGTCGCCATGCAGGACCGGGCAGTGGCATGATCGTCACGGCTCCGCGCCGTCTGACCGGCGGGCAGCTGATCGTCGCCTCCCACAATCCGGGCAAGGTGCGCGAGATCGGTGAACTGCTTGCGACGTATCCGCTCGACATCGTCGCGGCCGGAGATCTTGGCTTGCCAGAACCAGAGGAGACCGGTGACAGCTTTGTTGCGAACGCTGAGCTAAAGGCCCGCGCTGCCGCCACCGCCGCCGGGAACCCGGCCCTGGCCGATGATTCCGGCTTCTGTGTCGCCGCCTTGAATGGCGATCCGGGCATTTATTCCGCCCGCTGGGCCGGGCCGGGCAAGGATTTCGGCGTTGCCATGCGGAAGGTCCATGAGGCCGTCGAAGCCAACGGATCGCCCGATCGCCGGGCGTGGTTCACCTGCGCGCTCAGCATCGCCTGGCCGGACGGGCACTGCGAGACGGTGGAAGGGTATGTACACGGAACCATGGCTTGGCCGCCCCGTGGTAGCCAGGGGTTTGGCTATGATCCGATGTTCGTGCCGGACGGGGGGGACGAGACTTTCGGCGAGAGCGAGCCGGGCTGGAAACACCGCGTCAGCCACCGGGCCGACGCTTTCCGCCAATTGGTTGCCCGCTGCTTCGGTAACGCCGACAAGAGTGGTCCGCATGGCGCATCCGGCGGCTAACAGTCAGATCTCGGTCGATCGCGACGAGCCGATCGGGCTGTATGTGCACTGGCCGTTTTGCAAGGCGAAGTGCCCATATTGCGACTTCAACAGCCATGTGGTCGAGGCCGTGGATCATCCGCGATGGTGCGCCGCCCTGGTGCGCGAGCTGCAGACCATGGCCGCCCGGATCGGCCCGCGCCGCGTCGCCAGCGTGTTTTTCGGCGGTGGCACCCCGTCGCTCATGGAGCCGGACACCGTCGACGCCATTCTTTCCGACGCGCGTCGTTTATTTCGATTTAACAATGGTTGTGAAATTACGCTCGAAGCAAACCCCACCTCGGTTGAGGCCAAGAAGCTCGACGGATTCCGCGACGCCGGAATCACACGCGTCTCGTTGGGCGTGCAAGCCCTGTCGGACGATGTGCTTCGGTTTCTTGGACGGGAACATACGGCAGCCGAGGCGCTCGCCGCCGTTCGGGTTGCCCGAAACCGTTTCGAGAACGTTTCTTTTGACCTGATTTACGCGCGCCCCGATCAATCGATAACCGCTTGGCGCGAGGAATTGGTCCGCGCTCTTGACCTCGGTCTCGACCATTTGTCGCTGTACCAGCTCACCATTGAGCCAACCACGCCATTTCATGCCCGACATGCCCGTGGTGAATTCACCATCCCCGACGAGGAAGCCGGCGCCGCGCTGTTTGAAGCAACCCAGGAGATCATGGCCAGTGCCGGCCTGCCGGCCTATGAGATTTCCAACCACGCGCGACCCGGCGCGGCCTGCCAGCACAACCTGATTTACTGGTCGTATCAGGACTATCTTGGGATCGGCCCGGGGGCGCACGGCCGAATTACCAACCAACATACCCGTGGGTTGGCGAAAATCGCGACGCGCACGCACCGGGCACCCTCGATCTGGCTTGATCGGGTTGAGGCGCACGGCCACGCCTTAGTCGATGACCTGCCCATTCCAGCAGAGGACGCGTTGATCGAGGCCACGCTGGTTGGCCTTCGCCTAATCGATGGTTTGCCGCGAACGCGCTGGCGTGCCCTGTTCGGTGTTGAGCCAGAAGTTCTGTTCGCACCCGACACGCTCGCTCCGCTGATCGAGGGTGGGTTTCTGGAGGTCGATTCAGTCGGCCTTCGCGCCACGGCGGCGGGTCGCCAGCGGCTTGACGCGGTAACCGCCCGACTGATCCAGGGCGCCTGTCCGCAGGCGATCGTGCCCGCGCCGGATCGCGCAATGGTCAATTCAACAGCAGCTCGAAGCTGACCGGCGCCGGATCCTCCACCTCATAGCCGTCCTGTGTGAGCCGCAAGATCGCCAGCCCACGCTCGTTGCCGCCGTCCGGCAGCAACCGGAACAAGCCGTCGACGCCGGCGAAACCGCTCTCTTGCGTCAGGCTGGCGGCGTCGAACGCCGGTCCCTCGGGCGCCCGAGCCAAAACCGCGGCGAGTGCAACCCCATCATAGGCGAGAGACGCCAGGCCCGGCGGCGCGGCACCGAAGGCATCGCGATACCGTGCCTCGAAAGCGGCACGCGTCGCTGGGGACGGGGCGGCGAACCAGCCGCCGACCAAGGTCGGCTCCCGGCCTAGGCCGGGTTCCGCCCAGAGTGCGGTGCCGAGATACTTCACCTCGACCGGGTCGATGTCGTAATACGCCATGAGCGGCGCCAGATTGCGCAACTCCTCGCCACCGGCGGGCACCAGGACCGCATCGTACGGATAGGGTCCCGTGGTATCCAGCGTCTCCAGCCGCTTTAGCGCGCTCTTGGCCACATCACCGCCCCGCGCTCTTAGATCCGCGCGCTGTTCCCCCAGTTCCTGACGCCGGATGTCGTAATCGGCGAAACGCTTGACCAGATCGGCGAGGTCCTGCGCCTCCGGGCGATAGACCTCGGCGCGGCTGACCGCGGCGCCCGCCGCCTCCGCACTGGCCCGGGCGGCCTGGATAGCGGTCGAGCCATACGCGTTCGCCGGTACCAGGGCGCCGATCCGGGTGAACCCCCGGCCCACCGCGTAGCGGACCACCCGATCAACCTGTTGCGTCGGCAGCAGGCCGAACACCCAGATCCCACCACCGGCGACCGAGCGGTCGTTGGAGAAGGACAGGACCGGCACGCCCGCCGGAGCCGCGATCGGCCCGACCGCCTGGGTCGACGCGCTGAACAAAGGGCCGATGATCATGCGCGCGCCCTCGGCCAGAGCCCGTTCCGCGGCTCGGGCAGCGCCCATGGGCGTCGAAGCGGTGTCATAAAAAGCCAACGCGAACGACGGGCCGGCAATTTCAAACAGCGCCATCTCGGCGGCGTTTCGCAGCCCCGCTCCAACCTCGGCGGCTCTCCCGGACAACGGAACAAGCAACGCGACCTTGGGTGGTCCCGTCGGCGCCGCAATAGCGGGCGGCACCTGCTCGGCGCGGCGTTCGACCTCAAGCCGCGGCGCGGGCGGCGGACCCAACGGAGCGGCACGGTCGGTGCCGCGTGGAGCGACTGGACTCGGCGGAGCACCGACCGGTACCGTCCGCTTGGCGCAGGCGGCGAGGCCAATCATCATGGCCAGCACAACGAACACCGTGAGCGGACGGTGAGACGAGTGGCGACTCATGGCGACTCCTTGTTTTTTCACCCGGATTCCACGCGCGCGGACCGGTTGCCGTGACGGACGCTAATCGACGGTCCCGCGCAAGTAAACGCGCCAGAGATGGCGGAATCGGGGCAGCCACCGCCAAAAGACGCGTGGCCGAACGCCGGGGCATCCATGCCGAATGGCTGGCGGCGGTGTATTTGATGCTTAAAGGCTACCGGATTCTCGCCCGCCGGGCCCGAACGCCGCGCGGTGAGGTTGACCTGATTGTCCGGCGTGGCTCCGCGATCGTCGCCGTGGAAGTAAAGGCCCGCGCCAGCCTGACCGAAGCTTTGAACGCCGTCAGCCCGCGACAGCGTCAGCGAATCGCCGCCGGGTTGGAGATATTCTTGGCTGGGCGGCCCGATCTGGCTGGGTTTGACAGACGGGTCGATCTGATCGCGATGCGGCCCTGGCGCTGGCCGATTCATCTGCTCGACGTGATCCGACCCGGCCCGCCCAACCGGCGGTGATCCCAGCGTCCGACACGTGAGCCGTGACGAAGCCGGCGGAACACCTTAGATATCGGCCGTCACCGTGATGTGGAGCCAGACCGATGCTGTTCACCGCCGCCCTTACCCGCCCGGCCCGTATTCTTGCCATCATCGGAACGGCATGGCTTGGCGCCGCTGCCTGCACGCCGATCGGGGTCACCGTCGGAGTGGGTGCCGCCGCTGCCACCGCCGGCCAGACCGAAAAGGGTTTTATTCAAGCGGTGGACGACACCCGGATCAGGGCCGAATTGAACGCCGCATTCCTGGGCGCCAACGCCGATCTTTACCAACGGGTTTCGTTCACCACCGAGGAGGGTCGCGTTCTGCTGACTGGCCGGGTTCCGACGCCTGACGACCGCATCACCGCGACCCGCTTGACCTGGAACATCGGTGGCGTGCGCGAAGTCATTAACGAGATCCAGATCCAGGACGAAAGCGGCCTGACCGATCGTGGGCGCGATGTCTGGATCGCCGCTCGATTGCGTGGGCAACTCCTGGTCGACGACCAGATTTCCTCGATCAATTATTCGATCGATGTGCTCAACCGGGTGGTCTACGTGCTCGGGATTGCCCGCTCCGACGCCGAGCTGGCCCGGGTGCTGGGCCACGCTCGCGATCAATCCTACGTCAAAGCGGTGGTGAATTACGTCCGGGTCGGAACCTGAGCGATGAGCCCAAAAGCGGCCGAAGCCGTGCTCGACCGTGTGGCGGCTGCCGGCGACCGGCCGATTGGACTGGCCGAAGCGGCCCTGGCTCTGGCGGCGTTGGAGCGGCCGGCGCGCGATCTGGCACCGCACAGGGCGCATCTCGCCGAGATGGCCGCCGCCGTCGCCGACGCCGCTCTGGCTCAGGCACCGGCGGACGCATTGGCCGCGACCCTGGCGGGGCGGTTCGGCTACACCGGTGACGACGCCACCTATGACGATCTGACGAACGCCGATCTGGCGGCGGTGATCGAGCGGCGGCGCGGGTTGCCGGTGGCGCTCGGCATCTTGTATTGCGAGGCGGCGCGCGCTCAAGGCTGGCGGGCCGTCGGGCTTAATTTTCCAGCGCATTTCCTGATCCGCATCGAGGCCGGGGGCACCCCCGTCGTGCTCGACCCATTCCATGGCGGCGTCGCCCTGTCGGCCGCCGATCTGCGCGCGTTGCTGCGCCGCATGGGCGCCGGCCAGGAATTGCTGCCGGAGCATCACGCCGCCGTGCCCGATCGGCACATTTTGTTGCGATTACAAAACAACATCAAGCTGCGGCGACTCAAATCCGGCGACAGCGACGGCGCGCTGAAAACCCTTGGATTGATGCGCCGCATGGCGCCGGAACGGGTCGATCTGGCGCGTGAGGAGGCGGGTATCCTGGTCCAGCTAGGCGCCCTGCGTGGGGCGGCGGATACGCTGCGGATCTGGCTTGCCGCCGGCCATGGCGACCCGGTTGAGCGGCGCGAGATCGAGGCGCTCCTCACCGCCATCGGCACCCGCATGAACTAACCGCCCGACAGCACGCCGAAGCATGCTTGCAACCATCGGCCCGGCGGCGGAAGCTCGGGCTCATCGCTATCAGCCCCCGGATCAGGAGAACACCGCATGGCGCTCGACGTCGCAATCCAGATGGACCCGATCGAAACCGTGGACATCAACGGCGACAGCAGCTTCGCCCTGGCGCTGGAGGCGCAGCGGCGCGGCCACCGGCTAACCCATTACCTGCCGCGCCACCTGACCTTCAAGGACCGCCGGGTGACCGCCAAGGCGGCACCGATGCAGGTGCGGCGCGAGCAGGGCAATCACGTCACCCTGGGCGCCCGCGAGACACTCGATCTGGCGACCGTCGATGTGGTGCTGCTGCGCCAGGATCCGCCGTTCGACATGTCCTACATCACCACCACCCATATTCTTGAGCATATCCACCCCAAGGTGCGGGTGGTGAACGACCCGGCCGAGGTGCGCAACGCGCCGGAAAAGCTGTTCGTCACCCATTTCGAGGGGTTGATGCCGCCGACCCTGATCACCCACGATCCCGAGGAAATCCGCGCCTTCCGCACCGAATACCAGGACATCATCGTCAAGCCGCTGTTCGGCAATGGCGGGACCGGCGTATTCCACATCACCCCCGCTGATGAGAACCTGAACTCGCTGCTGGAAATCTTCACCCAGATGTACCGCGAGCCGATCATCGTCCAGCAATACCTGCCCGCCGTGCGCCAGGGCGACAAGCGGGTGATCCTGATCGACGGCAAGGGCGTCGGCGCGATCAACCGCATCCCGGCCGAGGGCGAGGCACGCTCGAACATGCATGTCGGCGGCCGGGCGGTGAAATGCGCCATGACCGCCCGCGATCACGAGATTTGCGAGACGATCGGCCCGGAGCTGAAAAAGCGCGGGCTGATCTTCGTCGGCATCGACGTGATCGGCGACGTGCTGACCGAGATCAACGTCACCTCGCCCACCGGCATCCAGGAACTCAGCCGGTTCGACGGCATCGACGTCCCGGCGATGCTGTGGGACGCGATCGAGGCAAGGGTGTAGGGATGCCTTATTACCCGTCACAAGCGCAGCCTTTTCCTTTCCGGCAGCTTTTGTCCCGTGCGATGCAGGAATCACCGCAGGCCTTGCCCTTTCGACATATCCGGCAACAGGCGGCAATCTGATCGGGAATCGGGGTAAAGCGCGGCGTCTGATCCGACGCGGCGACGTTTTGGCCTGCTGTGTCGGGTATCGGTGGAGGAATAGGCGCTGTCTCGGCGTAGGCTGGCATTTGCCCAGCGAAGGTGGCGATCAGCACGAGGAATAAGGCTGATGTCAAGCCACGCGAAACCATCGCTTTGTGCCTCTTCTTGTTAAGCCAGAGAGCGCTCACAGCTCAAGTCCTGCGAGTTCCCGCTGGCACGCCTAGGGCGCCGGTTCATTGGCATACGGTCTATTGCGCCAGCAGCATCCGGCCGTAATGAACGGTAAAGAGACCGAACGCCGCGCTCCACAGCAAGCCCGAGGCCCACAGCAAGGGGTCGTAACCGTCGAGGGCAATCGGCGCGGCCACCCGCGCGGCGGCGGCGGCGGCGATCAGGATGTAGATGGCGGTGGTCCATCGGTCAGCCGTTAGCGGTCGCCCGGTATGGCCCAGGATGGCTCGTGTCATGACCGCTAGCGTCATCGACGCGATGGCGCCGACCGTCAAGGCGTGTAACCCGACCGTTTGAGGAAAAAACTCTGGCATGAGCACGCCAAGGCCAAGCAAACAAAGCCCGACCGGCACCCAGGCGAAACCGAGATGAAGGCCCCAAACCAGCGGCTCGGAAACCGTACGGTGACCACGCCAACGGCACAAGCGGACAACGCTTGCGAGACCCGCCACCAACAGCGCCACGCCGGTGAGCCGACTATCGGAGTTGGCCACCCAGGCACCAAGGGCAACGAGCGTGAGGATCAGGCAGATCCGATCGAACCGGCCGAAGCCAGCGGGCATATGGGTGTCGGCGCGTTTCGCCAACCAGTTCCGTGTGAAACTCGGGATGATCCGCCCGCCCACCAAACTGATGAGCATAACGATGGTGGCGATTCCCAGGCGTTGGCCGATAAGACCGATCTGGGTTTGGCCCGCGGCCTCTAGATGGGTGAGAACGTTTGCGAGCAAAAGTCCACCAAGAGCGATGGGCATCGGCACGTTGCGCCAGTTACGACCGGACAGGATTTCGCGCAAGACGACAAGGAGCAAGGCGGTGAGGAACGATAGGTCGAGCACCGCAACGAGGCTCGAGGGCATGTGGATCGGGATGGCCATGACCACGCGGCCAACCAGCCACATCACAAACAGGATGAGCAAGGGCAAACCCTGAAGCGGCAAACGGCCCGTCCAGTTGGGGATCGCCGTAAGCAGAAACCCTGCGATGACAGCCCCGGTAAACCCGAAGATCATCTCGTGAGTATGCCAGGCGGCCGGGCCGAAAGTGGTCGATACCGATGCCGCCCCGTTCACGACGGCAAGCCAAAGCGCGACGCTGATGACTCCCCAAAAGCCCGCGGCAAAGAAAAACGGTCGAAAACCCTGGCGAAAAAGGACCAGTCCGCCGACGGGCTGCGGGCGCGGCGGCTTGGTGTTCATCGCTGCCCCCATATCAGTCACGGAAAAACAGGGCCGAGGCCACAGCCTTCGATCTGTCTCGGGCGCACGCCGATCAAAATGAACCGCCGCGCCTTAATGGACAAGCCTTCCAACGTCTACTCCACCACCAGCCGCCAGCCCAGCGCCTCGGCGATATGGACCCGCGACACCCCCTCGCGGCCATCAAGGTCGGCCAGGGTGCGGGCGACCCGCAGCACCCGGTGGTAGCCCCGGGCCGACAGCTTCATCCGCTCGGCGGCGCGGCGCAGCAGCTCGGCGCCGGCGCTGTCCGGCTCCGCCACCTCGGCCAACACCTGGCCGTCGGCCTCGGCGTTGGTTAACGCACCGCCCGGGTCGAGCGTGCGATACCGTTCAACCTGGCGGGCGCGGGCCGCCGCCACCCGGTGGGCTACGACCGCGCTGTCCTCGGCCGGCGGCGGCAGGGCCAGGTCGGCGGCGGTCACCGCCGGCACCTCGACGGTGAGATCGAACCGATCGAGCAGCGGTCCCGACAGCCGGGTCTGGTATTCCCTCGCGCAGCGCGGCGCCCGCGGGCACGCCCGGTCCGGATCGGCCAGATGACCGCAGCGGCAGGGGTTCATCGCCGCGATCAGCTGAAACCGCGCCGGATAGGTGACGTGGTGATTGGCCCGGGCGATCACCGCCTGTCCGGTTTCGATCGGCTGGCGCAGGGCATCGAGCACCGGGCGTGGAAATTCCGCCAGCTCATCCAGGAACAGCACGCCGCGGTGGGCCAGCGACACCTCCCCCGGCTTGGCGCGGGTGCCGCCGCCGATCAGCGCCGGCATCGAGCTGGAATGGTGCGGGTCACGAAACGGGCGGGCGCGGTCGATCCGGCCGCCCGGCAACGCCCCGGCGACCGAACGAACCATCGACACCTCCAAGGCTTCGGCCGGAGTCAATGGCGGCAGCAACCCGGGCAGTCGCGCCGCCAGCATCGACTTGCCGGCACCCGGCGGGCCGATCAGGCGCAGATTGTGCCCGCCCGCCGCCGTCACCTCCAGCGCCCGCTTGGCCGATTCCTGGCCTTTGATGTCGGCCAGATCGGGATAGCGCGGCGCCGGTCCGGCGACCGCCGGGGGCGGCTCGGGCAGCATCTGCACGCCGCGCAAATGATTAAGCAGTGACATCAAATCAGGGGCGGCGATCACCTCCAATGCGTCGGCCCAGCGCGCCTCCGGCCCATTGCCTTCGGGACAGATCAGCCCGCGCTTGTCGGCCCCGGCCGCCGCGAGCGCCGCCGGCAATACCCCTGACACCGGTGTGATGCGACCGTCCAGCGCCAGCTCTCCCATCACCACCCGGCCGGCAACGTCCTCCACCGACAACGCCCCCAGCGCCACCAGCACCGCCAAGGCGATGGCGAGGTCGAAATGGCTACCCTCCTTCGGCAAATCGGCCGGGGCCAGGTTGACGGTGATGCGCTTGGCCGGAATCGCCAGGCCCAGCGCGGTCAATGCCGAGTAGACCCGGTCGCGGCTTTCCCCCACCGCCTTGTCGGCCAACCCGACGATGCCGATCCCGGGCCAACCGCCGCCGCTGCCGACATGGACCTGAACGTCCACATCCACGGTCTCGATGCCACGAAACGCCACCGTCGCCACCCGCGCGGCCATGGCCGATCTCCCCAACCGTCACGCAAGCGCCCACGGGCCGTGGGCGTTGAGGGGGCTATGGATCGAGGAGAGGGGAATTCAGGCGCATGGCCGCGCGGGCCGTCAATCTATTCGGCGACGCACAGCGCCGGCGGCGCCATGCCCGTCGCGCCTTCGAACCGGGCGCTCGATAGATCGGCGCCGGTGAACCCGGCATGGGTCAGATCGGCGTGATCGAACACGGTCTTGGTCAGCACCGCCTCGGACAGATCGGCCTTTTGCATCTTGGCGCCGACCAGGGACGCCTCGGACAGATCGGCCGGCCACTCGCGCATCACTTCAAGCGTTGACGGCTTGAGGATCTGCATCGGGCTCAGCCGGGCGTGGTTCAGGGTGGCACCATCCAGCATCGCACGCCGCAAATCGGCGCCACGAAGATCGGCGCGCGACAGCTCCGCCGCATCAAGCCGGACACCAGTCAGCTTGGCGAACCGGAAGGAGCACTGCTTGAGGGTGGCGCCCGACAGATCGGCGTCTGTGAAATCCGCCGCCGAGAGATCGGCGCCGGACAGATCCACTCCCTTCAGATCCATGCCCGCGAAGGACGCCCGCTCGCCCTTCTTGCCACCGGAACTGATCCAGGCGAAGTGGCTGGTCACCTTCTGCTGTACGTCTACAGACGCCTTATCGAGGCCGGTGGCTATCTTGCAATCGGTCAGATCGGCACCCGAGAGATCGGCGCCGTCGAGATTGCACGACCGCAGATCGGAGCCGGTCAGGTTCGTGTCGGTCAGCACCGCATCGGCGAAATTCACCCCGCGCAGATTGCTGCCGCTCAAATCCGAGCCCTTGAACGAGCTTTTCGACAAATCGGCCTGGCTCAAATTGACGTTGCGCATCACCGTTGCCTGAAACGACGTGCCCACGGCGATCGAGCCGGACATGTTGGCGCCGCTCAGATTAGTGCGGACGAGCTTGGCCTCCGAGATGTCGGCCCTCGACAGATTAACGGTCTGCTCGATCGTCCGGTTCATATCCTGGATCTTGGCCGGGCGTAGATCGGCGTCGGTCAGGTCGGCGGCCATCAGTTTGGCGCCCTTGAGGTTGGCGCCGCGCAGGTTGGCGCCCATCAGCTTGGCGCCGGAAAAATCCACCGATTCGAGTTTGGCGGACGAGAACATCGTGCGTTCGAGATTGCAGCCCGCGAAAGTGGACCCACGCAGATCAGCCCCGGCGAACAGACCCTGGGCAAGATTGGCTCCCGCCAGCATGGAGCCGCGCAATGTCTTGTGCCGCAGATCGATCTGCGCACCGCCACTGTACTGGTTCAAATACAAGCTGTGTTTTCGGACTGCTTCAGCGGTGTCCCAGCTTAAATCCTGTGACGGCTTCATATGGTCCCCACCAGCGCTGTTGTGCGCCCATCATGGAACCCAACATTTTGCGGTCCCAATTCTTGCTATACACCACACATGGAACATTCAGATAAAACCTGAGTAATATTACGACAGATCGCCAGAAAACTCAAGAATCTCAAATGCCTAAAGAAAGCAACTCCATCTAAATTCTCAGCATTAAAGGATAATTTTATATGTTATCCTTAATAGACTTGGTTATCGAACCGCTATTTATCAGCCGGTTTAATCATCCGCCCAAGATCCTTGCCGGCAAACAGATGCATGTGGAAGTGCGCCACTTCCTGATGGGCGTCACGGCCATGGTTCGATAAGATGCGGTAGCCGCCTTCTTCCGTGCCCAGATCCTTGGCCACCTTGCCTAAAGCGCGGAAAAATCCGGCAATTTCAGCCTCGCTGGCCTTCTCGGAGAAATCGGCAAACGAGATATAGGCGCCCTTCGGGATCACCAGGACATGGGTCGGCGTCTGCGGGTTGATGTCATGAAACGCCAGCGCATGCTCATCCTCGTACACGGTCTTATTGGCGATCTCGCCGCGCAGAATTTTCGCGAAGATGTTGTTCGGATCGTACGCCATCGGTTCACTCCATTCTTAGAACTCGGATCGGGCTCAGGGTTCGGTGCGGGTCGCCTTCTCGGCATGGCCCGATTGCCCTTCCCGTGCCTCCAACGCCGCCCAGACCCGTTCCGGCCGGATGCCGGCGGCAGCCCACAGCACCAGCAGGTGATACAGCAGATCGGCGCTCTCGGCGGCCAGACGCTCGGTATCGCCCCGCACCGCCTCGATCACCGTCTCGACCGCCTCTTCACCCACTTTCCGCGCCGTCTTGACCGGACCGGCGGCCAGCAACGCGGCGGTATAGCTCTCGGAGGGATCGGCGCCACGATGTTGTTCGATCACCGCCGCCAGCCGGTCCAGCACATGCTCCTGCCTCTCCGCCATTCATCTTCCCTCCCGCATCGGCAGGCCGCGTGCTGCCATGGCCGCTTTCGCCTCGGCGATCGAATAGATCCCGAAATGAAAAATCGACGCCGCCAGCACCGCGCTGGCATGACCCTCGATCACCCCGTCGGCCAGGTGGTCCAGGGTGCCGACTCCACCCGAGGCGATCACTGGCACCGGCACGGCGTCGGCGATGGCGCGGGTCAGCGGCAGGTCGAAGCCGCTCTTGGTGCCATCCCGGTCCATCGAGGTCAGCAGGATTTCACCAGCACCGTACCCGGCCATTCGTCGCGACCATGCAACGGCATCGAGCCCGGTCGCCACACGCCCGCCATGGGTGAACACCTCGAACCGGTCTGCGGCCACTTGCTTGGCGTCGACCGCGACGGTGATGCACTGGCTGCCAAATTTACGAGCTGCCGCGCGCACGAAATCGGGATTCTTCACGGCCGCGGTATTGATCGAAACCTTGTCGGCACCGGCCAGCAACAGCTTGCGAATATCCTCGACCTTGCGTACCCCGCCGCCGACCGTCAATGGCATGAAGCATGATTCGGCAGTCCTCGCCACCACGTCGAAGATGGTGTCCCGGTTCTCATGGCTGGCGGTGATATCGAGGAAGCACAACTCGTCGGCACCGGCCGCGTCGTAGACCTTGGCTTGCTCGACCGGATCGCCGGCATCGACCAGATCGACGAAGTTCACGCCCTTCACCACCCGGCCATCCTTGACGTCGAGGCACGGAATCACCCGGATGGTCAGCATACGCCGACCCCCTCCAGCACACGGACGGCGGCGGCCGTCTCGACCCGGCCGTCATACAGCGCCCGGCCGACAATCGCCCCGGCGACGCCATCGGCCTCCAAAGTCTTGATCGCGGCAAGATCCTCGAGCGACGATACCCCTCCCGAGGCGATCACCGGGGTCGACAGCCGCCGGGCCAAAGCCCCAGTGACCGCCAGATTCGGGCCCTGCAGGGCGCCGTCCCGGTCGATGTCGGTGAACACGATGGCCGCGACCCCGGCATCCTCGAACTTCAGCGCCAGATCCTCGGCGGTGATCTCGGCGGTCTCGGCCCAGCCTTCGACCGCGGCCTTGCCGCCGCGCGAGTCAACCCCAACCGCGATACGCCCCGGATGGGCGCGGCAGGCGGCGATCACCAAATCCGGATCACGCAAGGCGACGGTGCCCAGAACCACCCGGGCCACGCCGGCTTCAAGCCAACCGTCGATCGCCGCCCGGTCGCGAATGCCACCACCGAGCTGCACCGGCTGGCTCACCGCACCCAGGATGGCGCGCACCGCATCCCCGTTAACCGAGCGCCCGGCGAAGGCGCCGTCCAAGTCGACCACGTGAACCCACTGGCAGCCAGCGGCGGCAAACGCGCGCGCCTGGGCCGCCGGATCATCGTTGTAGACCGTGGCGTCCGTCATCTCGCCCCGCAACAGGCGCACGCAGTGACCGCCCTTCAGGTCGATCGCCGGGTACAGAATCATGCCGGGCCGGCTCCGTCCGCGAGCGGTGCCAGCTCCTTGAAATAAAAATAACCGGTTACGTAACGATCGTTGACAAAGGCGTAATGCGGGTGCTCGCCGAACCGGGTGAACCCAAGGGTTTCATAGAGCCGGATGGCCGCTCTCTGGGTTTCCCGAACGTCCAGGTTAAGGAGGCGAAACCCCTCGTCGCGGGCGTAGGCCTCGGCGATTTCCACCAGCCGCCGCGCCAGCCCATGGCCCCGCGCCCACGGCGCCACGAACGACGTGGTCAGGCTGCAAGCAAAGCCCTGGGCCTCGTTGTTGCGCGGAGGACGGTGGATCTGACACGAGCCGGCGATCACCCCGTCGAGCCGGCTGACGAACAGTTCACGCTCGGGTATCAGCAACACGCCACGCCAGAACGCCTCCAGCGTCTGGCGTGGCGGCGGCGACAACCAGCCGAACCCACCGCCGTCGATGATCGCCGCCTCGGCGGCGTCGCACAGATCGTGCAAATCCGCCGGCGTCAGCATCCTAAGACGCTCCACGCTCGTCGTCGGCTCGGTAACGGATCCAGTGGTCATGGCGTCCAGCTTAGAAAGTTGGCGAGCAAGCGCAAGCCGGTGGCTTGGCTCTTCTCCGGGTGAAACTGCGTGCCGATCATGTTGTCACGGCCGACAATCGCGGTGATTGGCCCACCATAATCGACCTGGGCCAGACGGTGTTCGGTCCGCGCCGGCCGCAGGGCGTAGGAATGCACGAAATAGGCGTGGTCTCCATCGTTAATCCCCGCCAACACGGGATGCGGCGGCGCGTTCAGGATTAGCGTGTTCCAGCCCATGTGCGGCACCTTGCGCGGCCGGCCATCGGCCTCGGGCGCCGGCTCGATCCGCTCCACCACTCCCGGAATCCATCCGAATCCCTCGGTCACCACATGCTCATGCCCGGCATCAGCCATCAGCTGCATGCCGACGCAGATGCCAAGGAACGGAACCCCATCCTCGTCGACCCGGCGAAACAACGCTTCCCGCATGCCGCCGACCGCGTCCAGCCCGGCCCGGCAATCGGCGAACGCACCGACCCCCGGCAGCACTACGCGATCGGCGCCGGCCACCACCGTCGGATCGTCGGTCACGCGAATCTCGGTTACCGCCCCGGTCTCGGCCGCCGCCCGCTCGAACGCCTTGGCGGCCGATCGGAGATTGCCCGATCCGTAGTCAATGATGGCGGTGACGCCCATCGTCCCTGCCTTTCATATACGGCGTTCAGTCGCTGCGCAGCGCGCCCTTGGTCGACGGCACGGTATCGGCCTTGCGCGGATCGATCGCCACCGCTTCACGCAGCGCGCGGGCGAGACCCTTGAAACACGTCTCGACGATATGGTGGCTGTTCTCGCCCTTGAGATTGTCGACATGCACGGTAGCGCCCGCCGCCTGGCTGAAAGCGCGAAACCACTCCTTGAACAGCTCGGTATCCATGTCGCCGAGCTTTTGCGTCGGAAGCGCCGCATCCCACGACAGATACGGCCGGCCCGACAGGTCAAGGGCAACCCGGGTCAACGCCTCGTCCATCGGCAGCAGACAGGCGCCATAGCGGGTGATCCCCACCCGTTCGCCCAACGCCTGGGCCACCGCGGCGCCGATGGCGTAGCCGCAATCCTCGGTGGTGTGGTGAGCGTCGATGTGCAGATCGCCCTCGGCCTTGACCGTCAGGTCGATCAACGAATGCCGCGACAACTGTTCCAGCATGTGGTCGAGAAACCCGACGCCGGTGGCGATATCATAGGCGCCACTGCCGTCGAGCTCGACGGTCACGGCGATGCGGGTCTCGTTGGTGTTGCGCTCGACGGACGCGGTGCGGGCCATCGCTCTCTCCCCGAGCCCCGATGCGGGGCGGAATCCCCAGGGGCGACGGGCGGGTGTTTACCAAGCGACGGCCGTTAATGCCAGAGCCGGCGGCACGATTGCTTGATCGACGCTCCACTGTCATTACATTCGCCACACGACGACAGCCTCTCCCATGACGCGACGGAACCTCTCGATGGCGGATGACCCGACCAACTGGCACGGCACGACGATTCTTTCGGTCCGCAAGGGCGACCGGGTGGTGGTGGCCGGCGACGGCCAAGTGACCTTCGGCAACACCATAATGAAGGCCGGCGCGCGCAAGGTGCGGCGGCTGGCCGATGGCGGGGTGATCGCCGGCTTCGCCGGAGCGACCGCCGACGCCTTCACCCTGTTCGAGCGGCTGGAAGTCAAGCTGGAGCAGCATCCGGGCCAGCTCACCCGGGCCTGCGTCGAACTGGCCAAGGATTGGCGCACCGACCGGTATCTCCGGCGGCTGGAAGCGATGATGGCGGTGGTCGACGCCGAGGTGTCGCTGGTGCTGACCGGCACCGGCGACGTGCTGGAGCCCGAGGACGGGCTGATCGGCATCGGCTCGGGCGGGACGTTCGCGCTGGCGGCGGCGCGTGCGCTGGTCGATCGCGACGACATGGATGCCGAGGCGATCGCCCGCCGCGCCATGGCGATCGCCGCCGATATCTGCATCTATACCAACGACCGGGTCACGGTCGAATCCCTGTAACGCAAATCCCGCAACGCGACTCCCTGTAACGGACGGCAAATGACCGACTTTTCCCCCCGCGAGATCGTCTCCGAGCTTGACCGGTACATCATCGGCCAGGACGACGCCAAGCGCGCCGTCGCCATCGCCGTGCGCAACCGCTGGCGGCGGCTGCAACTACCGAAGGAGATGGCCGCGGAAATCCTGCCGAAGAACATCATCATGATCGGCCCTACGGGCGTCGGAAAGACTGAGATCGCCCGCCGGCTGGCCCACCTTGTGCAAGCGCCCTTCGTGAAGGTCGAGGC
>JABMNR010000166.1 GCA_013203465.1 Alphaproteobacteria bacterium | reverse complement strand
TGTGAAGGGTTGTCGGACGCCTGCCGCGTCGGGATGTTGCCTTGAGCATTGTCGGCGGGCGTCGGACAAGCCTCAAGGGAGGAAACCGCGGGCCGGTTATACTCGGTGGTTTTGCGGGCTATGGGGATAGTGCGTCGAGGACAGATGGCAGTATTTGTTGTCGTCCCCTTTAGATCTTGGCACCAGGCGTCTGCGGCGGTCTTCACCGACGGGCGCTGGCAACTTTTCAGTCATCAGAACGCTGATTTTGTGTTCGAGCGATCGGATTAATTTGCCGGCGGGCCGAACGCCGCCCTTGCCGAGTGCGTGGCTGTGGCGCCGGCTGTTTTGATCTGTTGGTGTTGGCATCGGCCTCATAATCGGTTGATCCATGCGGATGAAGTGGGCGGCGCGCGGGGCTGGTGTCCGCGCTCGAAGGTCTCGATGACGATCATGCGCCCGCCGCAGCAGGGGCATGGCCGTGCTGGTGGCACTGGTTCGGAGGCGTCAGGGGTTTGATCGTGATCGGTGGCGGGCATGGCGAGAAGCTGTCGGACACGCTCTATGTTGTGAACACGCCCACCGTTGGCGAACAGCCCATAGTGCCTGATGCGGTGGAACCCGCCCGGCAGCACGTGGATAAGGAATCGCCGGATGAACTCGTGGGCGGCGAGCGTCATGGTCTTGTATCGCTCACGCCCTTTGGTTCGGTAATCCTTCCATCTGAAGGTCACATTGGCGCCGTCGAAGGCAATGAGCCGGCTGTTGGAGATGGCGATGCGATGGGTATAGCGTGAGAGATAGGCGAGCACGGCCTCGGGCCCGCCGAACGGTCTCTTGGCATAGACCACCCATTCCGTTTTGCGCAACGGCGCGAGATGGGCATCGAAGGTCTTTGCATCCGCCAGCGGCGCCAGCTCGTTGAAGAAGGCGAGCCGTCCGGCCTCGTGGGCGGTTGTCAGCTTCTCCAGGAACAGCCGTCGGAACAGTCGTGACAGCACGCGGACGGGCAGGAAGAAGCCGGGCCGGCAGGACACCCAGTGCGTCCCATCGAGGGAGATCCCGCCACCCGGCACGATGACATGGACATGCGGGTGATGGGTAAGCGCCGATCCCCACGTGTGCAGGACGGCGGTCATGCCGATGCGGGCGCCGAGATGCTTCGGATCGGCGGCGATGGTGATCAGCGTCTCGCTGGCGGCCTTGAACAGGATATCGTAGATCACCGCCTTGTTGTGGTACGCCATGTCGGCGATCGGGGCCGGGACGGTGAACACCACATGATAGTACGGCACGTCGAGGAGCTCGTCCTGGCGGGCGGCCAGCCAGTCCCTGGCAGCCGCTCCCTGGCACTTGGGGCAATGGCGGTTGCGGCACGAGTTGTAGGCAACAAACTCGTGGGCGCAGTCCTCGCAGCGTTCCACATGGCCGCCAAGGGCGGCGGTGCGGCAGCGTTCGATGGCTGACATGACCTTGAGCTGGCCGAGCCTGATATGACCGGCGTTGGCGCGACGCCACGCCGGACCGCAGGCGCGGAAGATATCCGCGACCTCGAGCACCGGGCGTGCCATGAAGGCCGCCGTCTAGCCGGGCGGCCTGGTCATCGTGGCGAGCCGTTCGAGCGGGCTTTCGACAGCCCTGAGCGTGGTGCTGGCGACCTGGCTGTAGCGGGCGGTTGTCTCCAGCTTGTTGTGACCCAGAAGGACCTGGATCACGCGAATGTCGACCTGCTGTTCCAGAAGGTGGGTGGCGAAGCAATGCCTCAGCGTGTGCAGAGACACACGCTTGTCGATGCCGGCCGCCTCTCTGGCGGCATGGAAAGCACGGCGTAGCTGTCGCGTGGTGAGCGGATCGACCGGGTTCCGGCCGGGGAACAGCCAGCCGCCTGGCCGCATCACACTTTGGTCGCGCCCGGCCCTCCACCACGCGCGCAGCAGCTCGAGCAGGGCCGCCGGCAGCATGGCATAGCGGTCCTTGTGCCCCTTGCCCTGTTCCACCCGGAGGACCATGCGGGTGCTGTCGATATCGGTGACCTTGAGCGAGATCACCTCCGAGGCGCGCAGGCCGGCGCCATAGGCCACGCTGAGCGCTGCCTTGTACTTGAGCCCAGGGGCCGCGTCGAGAAGCCGACCAATCTCCGCGGGGCTCAGCAAAACGGGCAACTTGTGTGGCTCGCGTACGCCGGTCATGCCGACCGCCGCGTCGGTTCGCCCCAGCGTGACGGCGAAGAAAAAGCGTACCCCCGAAACCGCGCTGTTCATGCTGCTGGCCGAGGCCCCGGCCGATCTCATGTGCAGCTGGTAGCGCCTCAGATCCTCGGCGTCTCCCTGGTCCGGAGAGCGGCCGAGAAAGGCGGTAAAATCCCTTACCGCGCGGATATAGCCTCTCTGCGTGCCAGGGGTGAAACCGCGGATAGTCATATCGTCGATCATGCGCCGACGTAACGGGCTGACTGCCTGGTGATGGTCTTCAGTCATCGGGGGCTCCTGTCTGGAATGAGGTTGAAAACCCCTCATCCTCGGGACAGGACGCTCCCCTTACCAGACACAGACCAAAACACGCCGCCGCAAATTACCGCGATAGCGGTTTAGTCCGTTGAAGAAGGGCAGACCTGATTGCCCTATCTCGGACATCGATCAGCTATCCGAAAGCGCGCCGAATACAGGCGGGGGCCGCGTTAGCCCCTGGATTGCTGTAATGACACGCCGGACGTCGGCGCCAAATCCAGTCTTGCCACGATGCCTTCCAGCCCCTTCCTCGCCGCCGGGTAGCGTTGCATGACCAGCGGGTCGTGGCCGGGAATGACGTGGTCCGCCGAACTGGCGAGCCGGTTTGCAATCTTGTAGGCCTCCAGCACCTCGCCCATATCGTGGACGATGGGAAATGGCCGTCCCTGCTCCATATTGGCGTAGAAATGCGACGCGTCGGAGGCCAGCACAACCCAGCCGCGTCGGGTCCACACCCGGGTGACCTGCAGCCCCATGGTATGCCCGCCGACCCGGTGCAGGCTGATGCCAGGCGCCAGTTCTTCGCTCCCGTCGTGAAATTGCACGCGCCCGGCAAAGACGCGGCGCACCATCGCCACCACGTCGTCGGCCGAGAAGGCGCGGTTCATCGCCTCATGGCACATATGGCGGCCGGTGCAATACGCCATTTCACCGTCCTGCACATGATAGCGCGCATTGGGGAACAGCGACTCATTGCCGGAATGATCGTAATGCATGTGGCTGATGATGACGTCTTCGATCCTGGCCGGATCGATGCCGATCATGGCAAGCCCTTCGCCGGGATTCCGCAAATAATCGCGCCCCCGCCGCCTGGCCATGGCTTCATCAAACCCGGTATCGAGGATTATGGTGCGGTTTTCGTTGGTGATCGCCCAGACGAAATAATCCAGCGGCATGGGCGCGTCATGCGGGTCGCCGCCGATAAAATTATCGCCGCTGCGCCGCTCGTTGCTTGCGTATTTGATGGCGTAGATCTCGTAACTTTCCCGATCAACCATGGGCCAGCTTTTCCTCAGCCTAAGATTTGGGTTTGGTCCTGGGCTTGACCTCGACACCGGCGCGCGGCTCGATGCCGCGCACGATGGAGGTGAAGTCCGACTCGGACCCGAACTCGGCGGCGGTTTTGCGCCATATTGTTTCCACCGCGCCGGCCACGTCGATGGGCACGCCCAATGACCTGGCAACCTGCACATAGAGCGACACGTCCTTCTGCATCAGCCCGGTGGCAAAGCCGAAATCAAAACTGCGCGGCAGGATGGCGCGAGGAAACTTGTCCTGCGTCGCCGAATTACGGCCGCTGCCGGCATTGATCACATCGAGCATGATTTGTGGATCAAGCCCGGCCTTGGTGCCCATGACCATGGCCTCCGCGCTCAGCGCCATCGCCGAAGCGGTCAGAAGATTGTTCGCGAGCTTCATGGTCTGCCCCAGACCCGCCTCGGTGCCGACGTGAAAGACGGTGCCAATGGCGCCCAGCAACGGGCCAAACTCGGTAAACAGCTCATCCGGACACGCCACCATGACCGCCAGCGTGCCGGCCCGCGCCCCGGCAACGCCGCCGCTTACCGGCGAATCCACGAACCCGATCCCCCGCGCCCCCAGCCCGGCAGCGATTTCCCGCGCCATATCGGGCCCGCTGGTGGACAGGTCTATAAAATTCCTGGCCCTGCCGCCGGCGACGATGCCATTGGGGCCGAGAGCGACGTCTTTCACGATATCGGGGGTCGGCAGGCTGACGATGATCGTCTCGGCTTCCGACGCCACCGCCGCCGGCGACCTGGCCGGGGTCGCCCCGCGATCGACCAGCGCCGCCACGGCTTCGTCACGCAGGTCGCAGACGATCAGCCGATGACCCGCCGCCAAGAAGTGCCCCGCCATCGGCTCGCCCATCCTGCCCAGGCCGATAAATCCAATGGTTTCAGTCATGATCGTGCCTTCCGCTGATCAATCAATTCAGCACTACCGTGAAGCAGCATAATGTGCGAGGGCGAGAATATCGGCATCGGAGATTCCGAACACTGTCGCGGCCATGATACTGTCGCCACCCTTGCGCCTGCCGTCGCGATAGGCCTTCATGACCTCGTTCATATAGTCGATACGCTGCTTGGCCAAGCGCGGTATCTGCTCCTGGCCCACTAGCGATGGCAAGTGGCATGAGGCGCACCGCAGACGCAAGGCAAGCGCCGCGCCGCGCACTACCAGCGCCGGATCCACATTTTCATCGCTCGACTTCGGCGGCAGGGCGGCATAATGCTCCGCCAAGGCAACAATTTCGTCCTCTTTAAGAGTTTTGACGAAAGGCGCCATCGCTTCGACCGGGCGAACACCTTCACGGATAAAAATCAGCTGATCCAATATAAAGAATTTGGGTTGGCCGGCCAATGAGGGGATAGTCGCGGTGCGGGAATTACCGTCAGGGCCGTGGCAGGGAGCGCAGTCCTTGATTCGCTTTGACAGAGGTGTGTCCTCTGCCAGGGTGGGTGCCGCACAAATCGCGGCGGCGACGAGCCCGCAGGCCAACCGCCACCGTATTTGTGTCAGGTGCCGCATCGAAGCCGGATCTGACCCTGCGTTTACTTCGGCCCGCTGTAGGAGATGCGATACGTGGCGCTGTTCTGTTCATCTGACACCAGAAGCGAGCCGTCGGGCATCTGCAGGACGTAGGCGGGCCGCCCAAAGAACGCGTTGGTATTTTCATCCAGCAACCCGGTCATGAACGGCTGTATCAAAGCGGTGCCGTCCGGCTGGACCTTGGCGGTCACCACGTCGTAGCCGAACTTGTTTTCCCGGTTCCACGAACCGTGCCGGGCGATGAAGGCAACGTTCCGGTATTCTCTCGGGAACATGTCGCCGGTATAGAACTTGATGCCAAGCCCCGCGGCATGGGGCCCGGTCAAGGCAGCCGGCATGATCACACCGGCGCAAGGGTTCGGCCGCACGATGTCGCGATCAGGAATGCCGTTGGCGTGACAATAGGGGAAGCCGAAATTGGCGCCTTCCTGATTACGAGGCACGCGGTTGAGTTCGTCCTGCGGACCGTCGTTGCCGGCCCAGTCGCGCCCATTATCGGTGAACCACAATTCCCCGGTCACCGGGTGCCACGCGAAACCGACCGTGTTTCTGATCCCCCGCGCGACGATCTGCATGCCTGAACCGTCGGCATTATAGCGGCGGATATGGCCGCGGATGCCGGGATTGAATTCGCAGATGTTGCAGTTGGCGCCGACCTGTACGTAAAGTTTGCCGTCCGGGCCGAAATCGACGTATTTCCAGTTGTGATGGATTTCCGGCGGAAGGTTGAACGCCTGCGTCAGATCGACCGGTTCACCCGGATTATCCAGCTTGTCCTCGATGCTGTCGTAACGAAACACCTTGTGGATGGCGAAGACGTAAAGTGAGCCGTTCCTGAAGGCAAGGCCATTCGGATGCGTCAATCCCGTGGCGATAGTCTTGACTTCGCGTCTGTCGCCTTTGTCGACGACTGCATAAACGCGGCCAATCCGCCGCGAGCCCATGAACATCGTGCCCTTGCTGCCCCACACCATGGTGCGGCCGTTGACGTGTCCATGCGACCAGATTTCCGCCTTGAAACCAGCCGGCAACTTCAACTTACCCACGGGGATCTTATCAAGGGCCGTGGCTATCGGCGGGGCCCGGTGGGGCCTTAGTTTCTGGCTCTGATTGCTCATCGTCCGGTCGGATTTGTCCATGGTGCTCAGCCCGGGCGGACCGCGTCGCACCGGCGGCTTCTGAGCAAGGGCCGCCGTGACGCCCAGTGTCAGTATCGAAATCGCGCCAATCGCAATGAACGATTTGCCTCGTGAATTTTTAGTGATCATTGACCTGCATCCCCCCTGTTATGGATTGAGATGGTCATTCTATTAGTCAGCTGACGTAGAATTCAACCTGCATGGAATCGCAGCGTTGTCAAAAGAGGATTAATCGGCCACGCTGAAATGACGTCTGCTCTTTCCTGCAAATCCAACGTTGAATACGGTCATTATCCCAGATCCGCCGCTCCTGATCAGTCGGGCGCGGTCCGGATGAAGGACTGGCGTTTCAGGATGCGGGCATACCAGGTGGCGAGCTTGGGATAGGTGTCGCGCCAGCCGGG
>JABMNR010000165.1 GCA_013203465.1 Alphaproteobacteria bacterium | reverse complement strand
CATCATCATCCGCCAGCGCGGCACCAAGGTGCACCCGGGCGACAATGTCGGCATGGGCAAGGACCACACGATCTTCGCCAAGATCGAGGGTAAGGTGCTGTTCCGCCAGACCCGTGGCCGAATGTATGTCGGCGTCACCCCGGCGGAACTCGCGGCCGAATAAGGCCGCCCCATCTGGGCCGTGCTGAGAAGGGAACGGCCCGCCGTTCCCTTTTTTCGTTCGGGCACCGTTTGACCCTCACGCCGGCCTCGCCGGAGACCAACCATGAAATTCCTCGACCAGGCCAAGGTTTACGTCAAAAGTGGCGATGGTGGTTCCGGCTGCCTGAGTTTCCGCCGCGAGGCGTTCGTCGAGTATGGCGGGCCGGACGGCGGCGACGGTGGCCGTGGCGGTGACGTGGTCGTGCAATGCGTCGACGGGCTGAACACCTTGATTGATTTCCGCTACCAGCAACATTTCAAGGCGCAGAACGGCCGTCCCGGCAAGGGCAAGACCATGACCGGCGCCGGCGGTGAGGACATCGTGCTACGGGTACCCGTCGGCACCCAGATCTGGGACGAGAACTACGAGACCCTGCTGATCGACATAACCAAGGTTGGCCAGCGCGTGGTGCTGACCAAAGGCGGCGACGGCGGGTTCGGCAACACTCGGTTCAAATCGTCGACCAATCAGGCGCCGCGCAAGACCATCCCCGGTTGGCCCGGCACCGAGATGTGGATCTGGCTGCGGCTCAAGCTGATCGCCGACGCCGGCTTGGTCGGCTTGCCGAACGCTGGGAAGTCGACCTTTCTCGCCGCTGTCTCGGCCGCCAAGCCTAAGATCGCCGACTACCCGTTCACCACGCTGCATCCAGGATTGGGTGTGGTGCGGTTGGGCGGTGAGGAGTTGGTGATCGCCGACATCCCTGGTCTGATCGAAGGCGCCCACGAGGGTGCCGGTCTCGGTGACCGTTTCCTCGGCCATGTGGAGCGTTGCGGCGCCATCCTGCACCTGATCGACGGCACCGGCGAGGACCCGATCGGTGCCTGGCGCGTCGTTCGGGGCGAGCTCGCGGCTTATGAAGGTGGGTTGGCCGAGAAACCCGAGGTCACCGCAATCAACAAAATCGATGCCATGACGGCCGAAGACCTGGAAGCCTTGATCGAGCTGTTCGTCGAAGAAACCGGCATCCGTCCACTGACACTCTCGGGCGCCGCCGGAACTGGTGTGAAAGAGGTCGTGGGCGCCCTGATGGATCATGTGCGTGCAACGCGGCGGGCCGAGCGCGCATCCAAGGCCGAGGCGGTCCGCGAACCTGACGAGCCGGTATGGACGCCTTAAGCAACGCCTCTACCCTGACCCTCGTCGAGGGGCCGCTGGCCCATGCGCGGCGGCTGGTGGTCAAAATCGGCTCCGCCCTGCTGGTCGAAGAGGCTTCCGGCACGGTCCGACGCGCCTGGCTGGATGCGTTGATGGACGACGTGGCGGCGTTGCGCGCGGCGGGGGTCGAGGTGCTGATCGTCTCCTCCGGCGCCATCGCGCTCGGCCGCCGTCATCTCGGGCTGCGCCACACCCGCCTGAAGTTGGAAGAGAAACAGGCCGCCGCCGCCACCGGCCAGATCATCCTGGCGCACGCCTATCAGGAATCGCTGGCCCGCCACGGCCTGACCGTCGCGCAAATCCTGTTGTCACCCGAGGACACCGAGCGGCGGCGCCGGCACTTGAACGCCCGCGCCACGCTCAATACGCTACTGGCGCTGGGTGCGGTGCCGGTGATCAACGAAAACGACACGGTGGCGACCGCCGAGATCCGGTTCGGCGACAACGACCGGCTCGGCGCCCGTGTGGCGCAGATGGCAAGCGCCGATACCCTGATCCTGCTGTCGGACATCGATGGGCTGTACAGCGCCGACCCGCGGCGCGACCCGGCCGCCCGGCACATCCCGACGGTCGAACGGATCACCGCCGAGATCGAGGCGATGGCCGGCAGCGCTACCAGTGATACCGGCTCAGGCGGCATGGTCACCAAGCTGGCCGCCGCTAAGATCGCCGCCGCCGCTGGGTGCCGCATGGCGATCGTGAACGGTCACGAGACCCATCCGATCGCCCGCTTGACCATGGGTGGGCGCTGCACCTGGTTCGCCGCCGATGCCAACCCGCTAACCGCGCGCAAGCGCTGGATCGCCAGCTCCGTCGATCCCAAGGGGCGGTTGACCCTCGACGCCGGCGCCGCCCGGGCGCTGGCCAGCGGCAAGAGCCTACTGCCGGCCGGCGTTACCATGGCGGACGGAGGTTTCGAGCGTGGCGACCTCGTCACGCTGCATGGGCCCGACGGGGGTGAGCTGGGACGCGGATTGGTGGCCTATGGCGTCGACGACGCCCGTAGGATTGCTGGCCGAAAATCCCGTGAGATCGAGGCGGTCCTGGGCTACCGTGGTCGTGACGAGATCGTCCATCGCGACGATTTGGTGCTGACCGGCACCGCCGGAGGAAACCCATGACGCTCGCCGACTCCATCGATGCTTCCACGGCCACCCAATCCACGGGCGAGGACGTATCGGTTGTAATGGCTGACATCGGACGCCGTGCTCGTGCCGCCGCCGCCATTCTCGCCCAGGCCTCGTCGGAGGCGAAGGATATCGCCTTGCGCGGCGCGGCGGCAGCGATCCGCGCCAACGCCGAACCCATTCTGGACGCCAACGCCCGCGACCTGGATGCCGCCAAGGCCAAGGGATTGCGCGATTCACTGATCGACCGATTGTTGTTGGATGCCGACCGGCTTGAGAGTGTCGCGGCCGGTCTTGAAGCTATCGCCGACCTGCCGGACCCGGTCGGCACGGTGATGGCGGAGTGGTCGCGGCCGAATGGTCTGGGGTTTCAGCGTGTGCGCACCCCGCTCGGCGTGATTGGTATCATCTACGAAGCCCGGCCCAACGTGACCGCCGACGCCGGTGGTCTGTGCCTGAAGGCGGGCAATGCGGCGATCCTGCGCGGCGGCTCCGAGAGCTTCCACAGCTCGCGGGCAATTATCGACGCGCTGCACGCCGGGTTGCGGAACGCCGGTTTGCCGGTGGATGCGATCCTGCAGGTGCCGACCACTGATCGTGCCGCCGTTAGCGCGTTGCTGACCATGCCGGAATATATCGATGTGATCGTGCCTCGGGGCGGCCGATCGTTGATCGAACGGGTACAGAACGAAAGCCGGGTGCCGGTGTTCGCGCATCTGGAGGGGCTGTGCCACGTCTACCTCGACCGCGCGGCCGATCCCGACAAGGCCGTGGCGATCGCGGTCAACGCCAAGATGCGCCGCACCTCGGTCTGTGGCGCGGCCGAGACCCTGCTGGTCGACCGGGCGGTGGCGGCGGAACTTCTCCCCCGAGTGGCAACGGCGCTGAGCGACGCCGGCTGCGCCTTGCGCGGCGACGAGGCGGCGCGGGCGTTGGTGCCGTCGATGGACGCCGCAAACGAGGAGGACTGGTCGACCGAATATCTCGACGCCATCCTGTCGGTCGCGGTGGTTGACGGTGTCGACGGCGCGATCGCCCATATCGGCCGATGGGGATCGCATCACACCGACAGCATCGTGACCGAGAATACCGATACCGCCGAGCGATTCCTCGCTGAGGTCGACAGCGCGATCGTGCTGCACAATGCCTCGACCCAGTTCGCCGACGGCGGTGAGTTCGGGATGGGGGCGGAGATCGGCATTTCCACCGGCCGCCTGCATGCTCGCGGCCCGGTGGGCACCGAACAGTTGACCAGCTTCAAGTATCTGGTCCGGGGCAACGGCCAGACCCGTCCGTGATACCGAACCACGCGCAACGGGGCGATCGGCCGAAGCGATGACGGTATTCACACCGATTCGCACCCGTCACGGCTATGGCCTTCCCGCCGATAACGCCGCGCCGATGTTCGCCCGAGTACACCCGCATACCCTGGCCATGCCGGCGAGCGGCGCGCCCGCGACGGCGCGGAACGGCGCCGACCGCCGCGCCCTATCCATCGGCCTGATGGGCGGATCGTTCAACCCGGCCCACGACGGCCATCGCCACGTGGCCGAGTTGGCGCTGAAACGACTGGCCCTGGACGAGGTCTGGTGGCTGGTCAGCCCGCAAAATCCGTTGAAACCGCGCGGTGACATGGCACCGTTCGCCGAACGCTTGGCCTCGGCCCGGGCACTGGCGCGTCACCCGCGAATCAAACCGAGCGACGTGGAAACCCGCCTGGGCACCCAGTTCACCGCCGATACCCTGGTCGAGCTGCGGCGGCGCTGCCCGCATATGCGTTTTGTGTGGATCATGGGGGCCGACAACCTGATCGGCTTTCACCGTTGGGAGCGATGGTCATTGATCCTTCACACGACTGTCATTGCCGTTTTCGACCGACCTTCCTATTCTTTAAGGGCGTTGGCGAGCCTGGTGGCCCGCCGATACGCCAAGGCCCGGGTGCCGTTTCGAGCATCGCGAACCTTGGCGAACAGGCGGCCACCAGCCTGGGTGTTCTTGCACACCCCGCGGCATTCGGCGTCCGCCACCCGGATTCGGGAGACCCGCGCAACGGGCCAAGCCTCGAACCATGGGTGAGCGTCGGCGACCCGCCCGCGCCGAGCCATGGGCCCGGAGACCCGTGGACGTCACAACGATGGAAAGGAGCGCCATCATACACGACCAACAGACCCTCGCGGAGGGAGACGGCCTTCTCATGCTCGTCATGCAGTCACTTGACGACGACAAGGCCGAGGACATCGTGGCCATTGATCTGGCCGGCAAGTCCACCATCGGCGATTACATGGTGATCGCCACGGGCCGCTCGCAGCGGCAGGTTTCGGCGATGGCCGACCACCTCATCAGAAAAATGAAGGATCGGGGCGTCAAGGGCATCGCCCTCGAAGGCGCCAGGACCGGTGATTGGGTGCTGGTCGATGCCGGTGACGTGATCGTCCACCTGTTCCGCCCCGAGGTTCGCGAGTTCTACGGCCTTGAGAAGATGTGGGGCGCACAGCCGCCGCCAAGCCGAACAATCCAGATTGGCGGAGAACCCCAAGGCAAGAGTGGGGGCGAGGACGGAGCCCGACCGGCGTTCGCGATCGGCTGAGCCGAGGTGCGTATCACGGTGGTGGCGGTCGGCCGGGTTCGACACGGGCCGATCCAGGCCTTGTGCGCCGAATACACGGGCCGGCTTGTCTGGCCGACCGAGATTCGCGAGGTCGACGCCCGAAAGCGCCTCGAAGGCGCCGCCTTGAAAGCTCATGAGGCGACGTTATTGGTCGACCGCATTCCCTCGGGCGCCCGCCTGGTCGCCTTGGACGAGCACGGACGGACAATGGACAGTGCCACATTCGCCACGGCACTCGGCCGCTGGCGCGACGATGGCCAACAGGACATTTGCTTTTTGATTGGCGGTGCCGACGGGCTGGAGTCGTCGTTGCGGGAGCGAGCCGATCTGGTGCTTGCGTTCGGCCCTCAAACCTGGCCGCACCAACTCGTCCGGGTGATGCTGCTCGAACAGATTTATCGCGCCGAGCGCATCCTGGCCGGTCACCCCTATCATCGGGCCTGACGGCACGCCAGCGGCGCGGTATGCTTGAACCATGACGTCGACATCTGACACCGCCGTTCCGCGCCCGGTCCTGCTCTGCATCATGGACGGCTGGGGTGAGCGTCGCGAGACCACGGCCAACGCCATCGCCCTCGCCGACACGCCGGTCTTCGACCGGCTTCGCAAGACGTGGCCGACCGGGTTCCTGAATGCCTCGGAGGAACATGTCGGCCTGCCCAAGGGCCAGATGGGCAACTCCGAGGTTGGGCACATGAACCTGGGCGCCGGCCGTGTCGTGATGCAGGAGCTACCTCGGATCGACGCCGCTATCCTTGACGGCGGCCTGGCCTCGCGGCCGGCGATTGGAGCCATCGTCGATGCGTTGAAAGCCAACGGCGGGACGTGTCATCTAATGGGGTTGGTGTCGACTGGCGGCGTGCACAGCCATCAGCGCCACATGGCGGCGCTGGCCCAGGCAATCGCCCATGGCGGCGTTCCCGTGGTGGTGCACGCGTTTACCGACGGACGCGATTGCCCGCCGACCAGCGCACCGGCGCAAATGGCGGCGTTCGTCGCCGATCTAGGTGATAGCGTCCGTGTCGTCAGCGTCATCGGCCGGTTTTATGCCATGGACCGCGACAAGCGCTGGGAACGGGTCGAAGCCGCCTGGCGGGCGGTTACCTTGGTCGACGCCGAACACCACGCCGCCGACCCGGTCGCCGCCATCGACACGGCGCACGCGCGGGGCGAGACCGACGAATTCATAGCTCCGACCATCGTTGGCGAGGGCACGCCGATCCGCGACGGCGACGCGGTGGTGATGGCCAATTTCCGTGCCGATCGCGCGCGTGAACTTCTGACCGCTCTTGTCGATCCTGATTTCGACGGTTTTACCCGCCCTCGCCGACCCGCTCTCGCGATCGCCGCCGGCATGGTCGAATACTCGACGGCGTTGGCGGCTTGGATGACCACGATCTTTCCATCCAACGACCTGGCCGACACCCTGGGCGAGGTGGTGGCCCGCAGCGGCCGAACTCAGCTCCGCATCGCCGAGACCGAGAAATATCCGCACGTGACCTTTTTCCTGAACGGCGGCCGCGAGGATGTCTTCCGGGGCGAGGATCGCATCATGGTGCCGTCACCCAAGGTACGGACCTACGATCTGAAGCCGGAGATGTCGGCGCCCGAAGTCTGCGACCGGCTGGTGACGGCCATCGAATCGGGCCATTACGATCTGATTGTCGCCAACTTCGCCAACCCCGACATGGTCGGCCATACCGGCAATCTGGAGGCCGCGATCAAGGCGGTGGAGACGGTGGACGCTTGTGTCGGCCGGGTTGCCGCCGCGATCGAGGCCGCCGGCGGCGCGATGTTCCTCACCGCCGACCACGGCAATTGCGAGGTCATGATCGACCCCGACAACGGAGGACCGCACACCGCGCACACCACCAATCTGGTGCCGGCCATCCTGATCGGTGCGCCAGTATGGGTGACCCGCCTGGGTACCGGCAAGCTGGCGGATGTGGCACCAACCCTGTTGGCGCTTATGGGGGTGCCGCAACCAACGGCCATGACCGGTACGCCAATGCTGTTGGGTGCCGACGATGCGGCAGCTTCCGATCACGCCGCCGAGTAAATCTCGACGATTAGAGCGTCTGGCCGGTCTGGCTGGGTGTGTGCTGATCAGCTTGGTTACGGCCGAAAGCGGTTGGGCGCAATCCGCGGCGCCAACCGCCGCCGAAGGCGACCCCGCTGGCCGTCTGCAGCGCATTGAGCGGAACTTGGAAACCGGGCAGGCCACGCGCGCGCGCCTGAACCGGCTAAGCCGCGATCTGGCGGATGAAATCGCCAAACTGCGAACCCGCATGGCGAAGGCGGCGTCCCAAGCGCAATCAACCGAACGCACCGCTGTCGAAGTCGTGACCCAACTCGCCGCGCTGCGTGACAGAGCCGGCGCCGCCCGAGCCCAATTGGCTGACCGGCATAGCGAACTCGGCCGACTGATCGGCGCCCTGCAACGCTTGGCCCGCAGACCGCCTGAGACGTTGTTGCTGATGCGGCGGCCGCCACTCGAGACCGTGCACACCGGCATTCTTTTGGAAGCCGCGATCCCTAGGGTCAACGCCAAGGCTACGCAACTCCGTGTCGAACTCGCCAATCTGGCAGCGCTGGAAGCCGAGATCGACGACCAGCGCGCGCGGTTGGACGCGGCGACCGCCGCGCTTGCTCTCGAACGAGCGCACCTCACCTTGCTGGCCGCCGAAAAGGCTGCGTTGCTCGAATCGACCGAACACCGGGCCGAGGGAATGGCCGAGCAAGTGCAGCAATTGGCCGAATCGGCCCGATCGTTGCGGGAACTCGTGCAATCGCTCGACGCCCAGGCAACGCGTGAACGGGCGGAGCAAGAACGCCTGACGGCATTGGTACAGCCCGAGCCGCGGCCATCAAGCGAGTCGACGGTGGGCGGTGCCGCCATTCCCCGCACGCCGGCCCTAGCCTTTTTACCCGGCGCCCCCGCCGTATCGACGGTCAAGGGAGAGTTGTTCTCCCCTGTTTCCGGCCAAATGACGCGCCGGTTCGGTCAGCCCGATCCAGAAGGTTTGCGCGACCGGGGCGTGGTGCTGAAAACAAGCTCGGGCGCGACAGTCGTGGCGCCTTATGACGGAACCGTGCTCTACGCTGGGGTGTTCGAGGGCTTCGGCCTTATTTTGATCATTGAACACGGCGAGGGATATCATACCCTTCTTGCTGGACTTGGGCGGATCGATCTCGGCGTTGGTCAACGCGTCTTGGCCGGAGAACCGGTTGGCGCAATGGGGGCTCCGGGGTCGGCGGGTGTCGGCCAAGGCCCTGAATTGTATGTGGAGCTTCGCCACAATGGTGACCCAATCGACCCGTTACCCTGGTTTGCGGGACTGAGCGAAAAGGCCAAAGGATGACCAAGATGATCCGATCGATTCTCCCTCGCGCGCCTATCGCGGCAGCAGCACGTCGCTTCGCCGCCGGGGCATTGGCCCTTGCCTTGATGGGCGGCATCGCCATAGGCGGTGCCCAACCGAGCGACGCCCAGACCAACACCTCGGAAACCTATCGCCAGCTCAACCTGTTCGGCGAAGTGTTCGAACGGGTGCGTGCGCAATACGTGGAGGAAGTGTCCGACGACGCGCTGATCGAGGCGGCGATCAACGGCATGTTGATCTCCTTGGACCCGCATTCCTCCTACCTGAGTCCCAAGAATTTCCGAGACATGCAGGTCCAGACCAAGGGCGAGTTCGGCGGTCTGGGGATCGAGGTCACGATGGAGAACGGCTTCGTGAAAGTCGTCTCTCCAATCGACGACACACCCGCCGCCCGCGCTGGGTTGCAACCCGGTGATCTAGTGACCCATTTGGATGGCGAGGCCGTGCTCGGCCTAACCCTGTCGCAGGCCGTTGAGAAGATGCGCGGCCGGATCGGAACCAACATTATTTTGTCGATCCGCCGCAAGGATGCCGAGCCGTTCGACGTTACCCTCACCCGCGCGACGATCACCATCCGGTCGGTGCGAAGTAAGGTTATCGGCGACATTGGCTATATCCGGTTGACCACATTCAACGAACAGACCACCTCCGGTCTTAAGGATGCTGTGGCCTCCATTCAGGACGAGCTTGGTGACAAGTTGCACGGGTTCGTCATCGACTTGCGTAACAACCCGGGTGGCTTGCTCGATCAGGCCATCTCGGTATCGGACGCGTTCCTGGAGCGGGGCGAAATCGTGTCCACCCGAGGACGCGACCCCAATGATTCGAGTCGCGTGAATGCCGCCGCCGGCGACATCACCAACGGACTTCCGGTCGTTGTTCTGATCAATGCTGGCTCCGCTTCGGCGTCGGAGATCGTGGCCGGCGCCCTGCAGGACCACCGCCGCGCGATTATCCTGGGCACTCAATCCTTCGGTAAGGGATCGGTGCAAACCATCATGCCCCTCCAAGGTCAGGGCGCGATGCGTCTGACCACAGCCCGCTATTACACACCGTCCGGCGGCTCGATCCAGGCCACCGGCATCACACCGGACATTCTCGTTGAGACCGCCACCATCGAGAAAACCGACACCGCCCAGCGGCGGCGGGAAGCGGATCTACGTGGCGCACTCGCCAACCCCAACGGAGATAGTCAGCCATCGCCCCCGGCCGAGACCCCGGCATCAAAGGACAAATCGGATGAGGGCACAGCCGGCGAGGATGGCGACGCGAAAGCAGCGGAGGATTATCAGCTCAGCCGGGCCATTGATCTGCTGCGTGGTATCCACCTCTTCCAGAGTCGTGTCGTGAATTGAGGCTGCCGAAACTAAGCATCCGCCTTCCCTCGCTGCCCCTGCCGTTCTTCAAGCGGCGGGGGAGCAAGGCTGTGAGTGCGGACGATGATATCGAGGATCCGCTCGCCGAGGATGCATCTGGCGATCTAGATGGCAGCGACGACCTTTCGCCTCCCGAGGACGCCGACGAGTCGGGAACCCCCACTGAGAAACACCCCGAACGTTGGAAGCGGCTGGCCGGCACGATTGCCGTCGGCCTGCTGTCGGTGCTCCTGTTGGGCGGAACCGGTGGTTTGATCGGCTGGTTGCTGGTCAATGCCGAGCACACCGCGGCGGAACGCGCGATGGATCAACCGCAGATCACCGTGCCGATCCTGGCCGAGGGCGAGCGGGCGCCCGCCAACAGTTCCGACGGGTCCCTGGACGCCGAGATGGCGAAGGAGGGGGGCGACGACGCCATGGCCAAGGGATCGATGGCTGCTGCAATCGAGAGTGCTGATGGCGTGCACCTCGCCCCGGTTGACCCGACCCTGCTGGAGATCAAGGACGACGCCAAACTGCCGATCATCGGAATCGATGGCCGGCAGCCCTGGTCGACCTACGCGCGCCCATTCGACCACGACGACACCCGCCCCCGTATCGCTCTGATACTGACCAATCTCGGCATGGCTAAGGGCGAAACCGAGGTTTCCATCACTGAACTTCCCGGAGCGATCACGCTCAGCTTCTCGCCGTACAGCGCCAATCTTGAAACCTGGGTCGATCGTGCCCGCCGGGCTGGCCACGAGGTCATGATCGATCTGCCGTTGGAGCCGTTGGACTTTCCACGGGATGACCCGGGGCCTCAGACCCTGCTCACTTCGCTGTCGACCGTCGACAATTTGAACCGACTCGAATGGATACTCGGCCGCACGCCGGGTTATGTCGGTGTGACGACTTGGATGGGTTCACAGTTCACCACGGTTGAGGATGCGCTGATGCCGGTGCTTGAGGGATTGAAAGAGCGTGGGTTGATGTTCGTCGATAGCCGGGGATCGTCGCGCAGCATCGCGACCGAACTGGCGTCCTCGATTCAATTGCCGCGCGCCTTCAACAACCGCTTTATTGACAGCGTTCCGTCGATCGCTGCGATCGACCGCGCTTTGGCCGATCTGGAGGTGACGGCGCGGCAAAACCGCTTTGCCGTCGGCATCGCCCAACCCTATCCGGTCACGCTAGACCGCTTGGCCCGCTGGGGGCCGGCTCTTGACGCCAAGGGGATCGCCTTGGCGCCGGTATCGGCGATCGCCGACCGGCAACGGCTGCGTTGAGGAAGGCGGCCGGTGATTGACAAGGAATCCCTGCCCTATCGACCCTGCGTCGGTATTCTTTTGTTCAACGCCGATGGCCTTGTCTTTGTCGGCCGTCGTATTGACACCCCCGACGCGTGGCAGATGCCCCAAGGCGGCATCGACAAAGGCGAGACACCCACCACGGCCGCGATGCGAGAGCTGACCGAGGAGATCGGCACCGACACCGCCACGATCGTCGCCGAGACCGCCGATTGGTTGACCTATGATCTGCCGGATGAGCTGATCGGTAAGATCTGGAATGGGCGCTGGCGGGGACAGCGGCAGAAATGGTTCGCCTGTCGGTTCGACGGCATCGATTCGGACATTGATCTGAGTACCACTCACCCTGAATTCGACGCGTGGCGGTGGGTGCCCATGGCCGCCTTGCCCGACCTGATCGTGCCGTTCAAACAGACCCTCTATCACGCCGTCATACGCGAACTTGGCCCGGCCGTGACCAACGACACCGCGCAGAAGGGCTGAGGAGCGCTATTGCGCTTTTGTCAGACATCCTTGGAGCGCGTACACTTTCATCCTTCGAGATCGATGGGGACCGGTCATGCGGGGTCACAATCTTCCGCAGACCTTCGAGAGGCGGGGCACAACCGTACCCTTCCAACAGAAGGATCTGATGCACGCCCGGGTCAGAGAGTATTTTCACGGCGGTGACCGGCTGCTCGAAGCGGTGATTCCCAATCTGTCAGGCACCAGGCGTGGCGAATTGGTCGTGCTCCCGTGGGATAGCCTATCCGACCAGTTCACGCTGGAGATGCGCGATACCACGGTCCGCAAAATGGTGGCGGACACACGCGACACACGCGCGCTGGACCCGATCAACATACGCGACATCTGCCTCAAAGCCGACGTCGCGCACGGAGGTGACGGCGCCGCCCGTGAGCAGGCGCTTGTGATCGCCGAGCAGGACCGCTCGGACAAAGCCATGGTGCGGTTGTCCTGCATCGCCCAGTTGACCCGCGAATGCGGCATCGCCAAGGGCGATCCGCTGATGGCGCGGGTCGACACCGGCACGCTGATGGAACTCATGGGCGGTGAATCCGGTCGCTCCCAGATCGACCTCGATCTGCTCATCGAGCGGGTCATGATTTTCGCCGCCGAACGCTCTAAAACCACGGTGGCAGGTGTAAAGGAGTATCTCGACCCCTTGGTGGGGATGATCACACCGTTCGGCAACGTCACCACCGTGGGTGAGGAGCGGTCCAACGGATTCCTCTACCAGCGGCACACCGCACTCATCGCCTTCCGCAGGCAAGTGGCCGGGTATCGTCCCAATGTGCGCGAGGAACTGCAGAACCGCGTCGATGACATCATCCAAGCCGCCGACGAATGCATCGACTACGTGAACGAGCGTCTGGCCACACTGAATGAGATGATGGGTCGGCTCGCCGACATGTTCGACCAAAACCTGGGTGTCATCGACATATTGGATCGGTTACGCCGCGACGTGGGCTACGGCCTCGACGGTTGGGAAGACATGATCGCGGTGTGGAACGCCGCGTATGTAAACCACGCGGCGATCGGCGGTGGAAAGGCGATGGAGCGCACCATCGACCGGATTTCCAGCTATGCGCCGCGCATTCCCGTCAAGGAACTGTTTCCCGACCACCAGTACGTGAAGCCGGGGGCTCAGTATGAGAAGGCCAAGGTTAAGATGGTATCGACCATGCACGCCTGGGATACCGGCCAGCTAGACACCGAATTGCATGCCCGGGTCGAGAAAGGCAATAAACAGCGCGGCGGTGGCACTCCTGATGATCCGAATAACACCTCGTCTTGAATGAAGATTCATCCGGAACGCGTTTATTTCCGAATCCACCGACCAGCCGCATCCATAACGAATTGACCGGGTGCCGCGCGGTCAATCAATTTCTGTCCGGCCAGCGCTTCGACCTGGGGCAATGGTACGCCGTTGTTATTCGCCACACCGGTATAGACGGCCCGGCGCTCGTTGTTGATTTGGTCCGCTAGGGCCACCGCCTCAGCCGGCGCGCCGCCGACCACGCCAACATACCCGTCGCGACGCTCGCCAATCCACCCCTTCGCCTTGGCCTCCTCCAGATCGAGCGCTTTGGCGGGCGGTACGGCCACGCCGACAGCCATTGCGGCGCCAAGAAACACCCGGCCTAGCATTCTGCGTGTCATCGCCATGCCTTCGCTCCTCAGAAGATGTTCTGCTCGCTCTTGAAGAGCTGATCGAGATCTCGTTCCACCCGGATACGAACTTCCTGCTCGATCTTGATGTTAAGATTGATGGTGATCGGCTCGCTCGGCGCCTCGATCGCCACCCGAGGCGAGCACGCCACCAGCAAAAGCCCGGCGCCAAACCAGAGCGTCGGCCGCACGATCCTAACCACCCAACGCATCGGTTTGAATTCGCCGAAGGAGAACGTCGCCCAGGCCGAGGCTGCGCCGCGCATTGAGGAAAAGTTCGTCCAAACGGCCAGTAAGCGTGACGTTGAGGGCGACCGGATGGCCGTCGTAGAGATCAGGATTGGCACCACGGACTCGCAATTTGATGTCGAAGGGTTCGCCGGGTTTTCCATCGGCCTCGAGTTCCAGCCGCTCATAGACCAGATTCCGGATCACTTGCAGCATCAGGCTAACCTCCGGGCCGACATCCCGCAACGCAGTCGGTAGCGTCGCCGGCGCGTAGCGCACGGTGCCGCCGCCGTTGGCCGCAAGCCGGGCCGCGCGCACCGACACCCCGTCGCGCGGACTCCACACCACCGGCAACCGCCCCGACAGCGTGCCGCTGGCCTCCAAGCCGGCCAGATCCACCACCTCGGCAAGACGCGCCGCGTCGACATCCGTAACATCGAAGGTCATGGTCACCTCTTCATCGGCGGCAAGCGGGATGACCACATCCTCGGCCAAAACCATGCCGTCGGCGAACCGCGCCTCGATCCTGTTGAGCCTAAGGGTATCACCGTCGGTCACTTGAAACCGAACCACTGGTTGGGCGATCGGCACACCAAGATCGATCGCTGTCGCCATCAGGACCTGATCGGACGCGGTCTCGATCGGATCGACGCCCGTCAGCGAAACCTCGCCTTTCAACCCGCTCACCGAACCAAGCGAGCCGGTGAACGAGAGATCGGCGATCGACACCGTGAGCGGATCGTCGACGGGAGCAGACGCCGTCGGCCACCCGACGGTACCATCGACCGCCACCCGACCCGAAGCGTCACGGAACAAGGCCGCGGCCGCCGGAACCAGATCGGCCGGCTGCAACCCGCCCGGAATGAACTCGATCGGAAACACCTTGAACGTGGCCAGGACGGCGTCACGTGACGGCATAACCTGACCGGCAACATCGATCACCAAGGCGCCGTTGGCTCCACGAGCGGTCGCCAGGAAACCGACCCGGCCCCCGGCGGCAGGTCGAGCCGACGCTTCCAAGGACAACGGCACGAACCAGGGCAGACGCCGCCGATCGCTGAGCCGCGCGGCGACCAACTCCAACCGGTCGAGAGACGGAACCCCGGCCGCGACCGCCAGCCGAAGATCGGCGGCCAACCCTTCCAATGTCACGCCGGTGCCGATTGCCTCAGCTCGGCCGTCGCGCAACCGCAGCCGCGCCGAACCACGGCCGGCGCGGTCAACGCTTGCCTCGAACGTCGCATGGGTCGGATCGATTGCCACTGCCCAGGTCTCCGCCCGATCGGCAAGCCGCAGCGCGGACAGCGACATGGGCATCCGCAATGTGACCGGCGCCTCGTCTGCGGGCACGACAAGGAGCGGTCGAGACCCACCACCCAAGGCCACCGTCACGGTCTCCATCGGGGCGAGCGCGTCACCCACCGCGACACCCCGCATGATCAGGCGCCCTGGCTCACGCGCCACAAGGGTGGTGCGCGCGGCGTCATGCTCGGCGTGGCCCGCTAAACTGAGCGCGATCCCCTCGGCTCCAGCGCTAGGCGCCGAGCCGTCGACCGCCAACGCCCAGACCGCCGAGGTCGTATCCTCGGTGACTGTCAGATCGGTGATGGTCAACTGGGCTCGCTCAACCCGCAGGGGTTCGAGAGTCACGTGGCTAGCGGTTATCGCCAGTTCGGTGTCGTTGACCAGTCGCCATCCCCGAGACATCGGCGCGGCCAGTGCCTGGCCGTCAACCGACACCGTGGCACCGGAAACCGCGCGCGCCGTTACCGGCCCCGCTATGGCGAGCCTTGGCACGGCATCCACTGTCGTCAACAACAGGCTCAGTGGCCGGGCCTTGGACCCAAGGGTCATGGTAAGCGGCCCGTCACCCAGAACGCGCTCGAATGCCTGCGATGTCCGGGCGAACTCAGTGTCGATCTGAAACGGCCCCACTGTTTCGACGACCAGTCGCCCCGCCGCCATCGCCACGACCAACCGACCGCTCCCCGTCGCCACGCCACGAACAGGGTCGGGCGTGGGGATGGCGTCAAACCGCAGGTCAATGCCGCCGCTGGCCGTCGTCTCGCGCCACAGTACATCCGCCCAGCCAAGGCCCGGATCGTCAGGCGCTTCGGGAATCGCTCCGGCGGCACGGAGTGCGGCCGATCCTGTCACCCCCACCGCCGCGCGGCCCATGACCGCCGCCAGCACGGTGTCCAGACGCGCGAGATCGGCCGTGCCTTCAATCTGAATACGGTGCCGGCCGTCTTCATCCCGCCGATCGATCGTGATCGCCAACCGGGTATCGGGCGCATCCACCGGGCCGAGACGCATTACCGCGGACGCCCCGAACCGATCGAGCCGGGCGAATACCGCCGGAAGCGGCATCGCCGCACCCGCCGCCCACGCCTCACGCGCGCGCAGATCGATCACCGCCGTCACCGCCCCCTCGGAGGATTGACCCAGGGAGGCGGTTCCCTTCAGACCGCTCAGCGACAGCTGCCCAAACGTGATCTCGCCGGTTTCCAGCGTGACAACGAACCGGCGGCCCTCGGGCCCGGCACCCAGTACCGCCCGTCCGCTGGCGACCAGCCGGTCGCCGAACCCACGCCGCAGGTCGGCGTCGATGTCCAGCGTGGCTCCGAGCCCGCCGGGGGCCAATGTCGCCGGCCCAGTCAAACGAACGGCACCCGCGACGGCGCCCGCGATATTGATGCGGGTTCCGATCAGCCGCACGCTCGGTACCGGCCAGAAATCGGCCGGCGCTCCGGCATCATCTCGATCCAGGATCGCCGCGCGCACCCGGTCGAGGCTACCGAACGACACGCTTCCGTCATCGTCGACGCGTATCGAGACGGTTGGGCCGACCAGCACAACGTCCGCCACCCGGCCGGCCAGAAGAGCGCGCCACTCATAGACGACATCGAGGCGGTCGATGCTGGCTTGGTCGTCCCGGTTGACCCGGATGTCGGTCAAACTCAACCCGTCGAGCCCGACACGCTGAACGCGGAAGGCCAACGCATCGATGGCCTCTGTCCCAAGACTCCGGTTAATGGCCCATTGGGCGAGACGTGGCAGCATCGTGTCACGCCCGAGCCAGACCGCCGGCGCCAGGACGGCAACCGCCAGCGCGAGAACGATCAGCACCCGGCCAAGCCAGTGCACCGTTCGAACCTCCCAGAATTAAGATCGCATCATGAACAACGCCGAATCACGCCAGGAGTATGGCCAAACGACGAACGGCCGTCCAATGAACGGCCGTTCGAAACCAGACACGTCGAAAGAATACGCAATCAGGCGGCGCGCTTGGCCGTGATCATCGCCTCGAGAGTTGCTATCTTGTTATCGAGCTTGGCGCGCTCAACGGGGTCGGTGACGTCCTTGAGCACATCGCGGGTGTCCGTGATGTTGGATTCCGCCTTGGCGACGTCAATCTCGTCGAGCGGCATCGCCACCTCGGCCAATACTGTGCAGCGTTCTCCCGTCACCTCGGCAAACCCGCCGGCGACGAAAATCCGCTGAGTCACCGACCCGCCCTCGTGAATATCGATCACACCAGGCGACAAGGTCGAGATCAGCGGCGCGTGACGCGGCAGAACGCCGAAATAGCCCTCGCTGCCCGGCACGACAACCATCTCCACCGCCTGAGAGAGCACCAGCCTCTCCGGCGAGACGAGTTCGAACTGGGTGGTCTCCGCCATCGGTTCCCTTCCTTAGGGTTCGGACGTTGCCCGTCGATGCTAGGTTAGGCGGCCTCGGCAGCCATTTTCTTTGCTTTCTCGACCACTTCGTCGATCGAGCCGACCATGTAAAACGCCGCTTCCGGTAGGTCGTCATACTCGCCTTCGACAATCCCCTGGAAGCCCTTGATCGTGTCTTCAAGCGCGCACAGCACACCCGGGCTGCCGGTGAACACCTCGGCCACATGGAATGGCTGCGACAGGAAGCGCTGAATCTTGCGGGCGCGCGACACCGTCAGCTTGTCCTCTTCCGACAGCTCGTCCATGCCCAGAATGGCGATAATGTCCTGCAGCGATTTGTACTGCTGCAGCACTTCCTGGACCCGACGGGCGATGTTGTAGTGTTCGTCACCAATGACCCGTGGATCGAGCATGCGCGAGGTCGAGTCGAGCGGGTCGACCGCCGGATAGATGCCCAGCTCGGCGATCTGGCGCGACAACACAGTCGTCGCATCCAAGTGCGAGAACGATGTGGCTGGCGCCGGATCGGTCAGGTCGTCGGCCGGCACATAGATCGCCTGCACCGAAGTGATCGACCCCTTCTTGGTGGTGGTGATCCGTTCCTGCAGCGCGCCCATATCGGTCGCCAGGGTCGGCTGATAGCCCACCGCCGAGGGAATACGGCCCAGCAGCGCCGACACCTCGGAACCCGCCTGGGTGAAGCGGAAGATGTTGTCGACGAAGAACAACACGTCCTGGCCTTCCTCGTCACGGAAGTACTCGGCCAACGTCAAGCCGGCCAGACCAACACGGGCGCGGGCGCCCGGTGGCTCGTTCATCTGGCCATAAACCAGTGCCGCCTTGGAGCCCGGGCCATCCGGGACGATGACCCCCGATTCCACCATCTCGTGGTACAGATCATTACCCTCGCGGGTCCGCTCGCCAACGCCGGCGAACACCGAGTAACCGCCGTGCGCCTTGGCCACGTTGTTGATCAATTCCATGATCAGCACCGTCTTGCCCACGCCAGCGCCGCCGAACAAGCTGAT
>JABMNR010000164.1 GCA_013203465.1 Alphaproteobacteria bacterium | reverse complement strand
TCCATCAAAACCTGGGACCAAACATCTATCTTGGTGGTTTCTCGCCTGGTGGTTTCTCGATGTCGGACCATGGGTTGTGTTTGGTTAGTCAAACAAGGCCTCGATATCGCGGGCGCCATGCAGGATGCGCTCGATCACCACGGTGTCGTCGCGCACCGAGTAGAATAGGACGTAGCGGCCGATCGGCAGATGGCGCAGCCCCTCGGCGATCTCGGGGCAGGCCGCGCCCAGTTCCGGCACGCGGCGCAGCGCCTCGAAGCGCTGGGTGAACTGGTCGATCTGCCGATCGGCGGCGGGTGGGTTGTCGCGGGCGATGTAGAGCCAGATGTCGAGCAGGTCAGACTCGACCTGCGGCAGAATGCGAAGAGGCTTCAAACGCTCACCCCTTCCGAGCGTTCAGCATCTCCCGGCCGCGCGCCTTGACGGCCTCGGGGTCATAGGGGATCGGCGCGCCGCTGCGGCGGCCCAGCTCAATCTCATAGCGCAAGGTGGCGATGCGCATTTCCCGCTCTTCGAGCAGGCGCAGCCCCTCGCGGATGACCTCGCTGGAGGATTTGAAGCGCCCGGAGGCGACCACCTCCTCGACGAATTTTTCGAAATGCGTGTTGAGCGATACGTTCATAAGCGGCCTTTCCTGATCATAGTTCTATTATAGTAAAAATAACAAAAATTGCAAGTTTCTTGTTATTGACGCGCACCCAATAAATCCTTTCCACGAGCCGTGCCACCCGGGGTTGCCGCCCGTTTGGGGCTACGAGCGCCGCATATCATTGTACTCAAGCCTGGCGACACCAAGCGTATTTGGCTACCCAGAGCGGGGTTTGCCGCCGGTGGTCGGGTGTGGTGCGACTCGGCTGTCAGTGGCGACTCGTGGTTGACGGCATAAGGAATGAAAGGGGTTAATAATGCACTTATACATTGAGGGCCCTACCTCAACATAGGTGCCGGCAAGCGAAAGGAGTCCGCACCGTGGCGATCTACCATTTGTCGGCGCAGATCATTAAGCGCAGCGAAGGGCGATCGGCGATCGCGGCCGCCGCCTATCGCGCCGGCGAGCGGCTGGTGGATCGGCAGAGCGGCCACGCCTTCGATTATCGGAACAAAAGCGGCATCGTCCACACCGAGATCAGAACCCCAGGCGCAGCGCCGGGTTGGATGCGGGATCGGGAAGAGCTGTGGAACGTGCTGGAGTTCAAGAATCGGCGCAAGGATGCCCAGCTGGCGCGGGAGATGAACATCGCCCTGCCGAGGGAGTTGGGCTTCGAGCAGCAGAAGGAGCTTCTCCGGCGCTTCGTTGACGACCGGTTCGTGGCCCGGGGCATGGTGGCGGATCGGGCCATTCACCATGACGCCGAGGGCAGTAACCCGCACGCCCATGTGATGCTGAGCTTCTATGCCGCGAACGAGAACGGCTTCCTGCGCACCCGGACGCGGGAGTGGAACGGCAAGGATTTTCTCCATGAGACCCGCGAGAGCTGGAGCCTTTATGCCAACCGCGCCTTGGAAGGCATCGGGGTTGAGGAGCGGATCGACCACCGCACCCTGGAGGCCCAGGGCATCGACCGGCTGCCGACGATCCACGAAGGGCCAAAGAGCCGCAAGGCGCGGGACCGGGGCTATGAGCCGCCCGTCTCCAATGTGATCGACCTGAAAACTTATGCCGGCACCAGGCGCCGGGTCGACTACCGGGAGATCGACGCGGGGCGGTCGCGGGCACAGCAGAACGCCCGCATCCACGCGTTCAACGAAAGGCAAGTGACCCGCCGTCTGGCGGAAGCCTTCGAGGCGGTGGGTGGCTGGTTGCGGCACCGGTTCCTGGAGGCCTCGATTAAGCGGACCGGGGTGCGCCTGCAGGATGCGCGGCGGATGCGCCGATCGGCGGACGGCTCGATGCGGTTCTGGCAGAAGCGGTTGAAGCAGCGCTGGGTGGCGGCGACGCTGGAGCGGGTGTTCGGCAACGGCCGGTACGGCGGCAAACGGCTCAAATGGCGGGAACGGCAGGTGGCCGACGCCAAGCGGCGGATCAAGAAGGCGAAATGGCGGCACGCCCTGGTGCGGCAGCGAGAACTGAGTGCCGAACGGGATTACCGTCAAGCCAAGCTCGCCCTGGGCCGGGATCGCAAGGAACGGCACGCGCGCAAGCGGCGCAGCATCGCCCGCTGGACCACGGCGGTGAGCCGGGTCGCGCCGGAGAGCGTCACCCTCGACCGCTTGCCCGAGGGTAAGCTCGACCGGCGCTGGGCCGATGTGATGGGGTGGATGGCGACGGCGGCGCGGGCGCAGCGTGAGAGGGTGGGGTGGGGACATAGTCTTGGGCGGGAGCACGATCGAAGGTCGGAGGCTTGGACACCTGACGCGCCGGGCACTGGGCCATGGGGTCAAGCGCCAGCGTCCGTGGAACCGACTGCATCAATGGCGGAGGCATCGACGATCCCGCCGGCAACACCCGACGAGGCCTGGCAGCGCCAAGCGGAGCTGAAGAACGCCTACACCGAGGCGCTCGCCCAAGTGCCGGCACACGACATCCATACGACCGAGATCATGGACAGCGAGCGTGAGGCGCTGCTGGAAGCGAAGAACCAACGCGAGGAGCAGGCGCAGGAGCCTACTCTGAGAAACGGCAAATCATTGAAGGCAATAACCATAAACCAAGATACGCACGATGATCCCAGTGATGATGAATAGATGGGTATACTGTCATCATTGCTTAAATTTAAAAGATAATATAGATGAAATTTAAGTAACAAAAGGTTTGTTAATATTCGGATAATATTTAATAATTTGTCTTGTTCGTGCAGTTTATTTTATTCTATACTATATTTTAAATATTATTGGCGCTGACATAAAGCGTTCTGTAATAAACTGATCCGTAAACCCTACACAGGCATGCAACAATGGATTCTCTGTGATTTCCAAGCTCGACACGATCAATCCGGTCCTCGCTTACTGGGGTAAAGCGAGGCCGGACCATGATTCCGCGTCAGCAGCCTGGCATCCACTAGCCTATCATAACCTTGATGTAGCTGCGGTCTTGCACGTGTTGCTTCAGCGCGATGCACGATTGGCGAGCCGTTTTGACGGCTTAGGCCTGCCGTTTCTGCTGGCATTGCATGACATTGGCAAGTTCTCGCGTGCCTTTCAGGCCAAACGCCCGGATTTGTTTCAGGCGGCCTTTGGCAAGGCGCCAGTTCTGTCCGCTGGCACGCTTCGGCACGATGTGTTGGGGCCGGGTATTATGGAGAGGCTATCCGATGTCTGGAAGCCGGCCAGGCCGATCCGGCCACTCTTGCAGGCGGTTCTTTGGCACCATGGGATGCCGCGCACGCCGCCGTCGGTCGATCTCATCGATCGAGGGATGTCGATCGATGACCTGGAGGCCGCGCGAGTGTACCTCCAGGCAATCGTCGACGCGTTTGAACCACCGGCGCCTCGTGACGCTAGGGAAAGGTCGGCCATCAAGATCGCTTCCTGGGATGTTGCGGGTTTCGCGACGCTTTGCGATTGGATCGGCTCGAACGAAACCTGGTTCCCGTACCATCCCCCGACGCTATCCCCGAAGGCCTATTGGGATGATGTTGCCGTGCCGCGCGCCGAGCAAGCGGTGGATGTGGCCGGTATTTTGCCATCCGCCGTCTCGGCGCCGGCGGGTGTCGCGGTTTTCCTGCCGCCGGCGGCGCGACCGACACCGTTGCAGGCCTTGGCGGAAACGATCGCGCTTGCGGACGGCCCGCAGCTTTTCGTCGTCGAGGATCTAACCGGGGCCGGGAAGACTGAAGCGGCGTTCACCCTCGCGCATCGGCTGATGGCGGCGGGGCTGGGGAGCGGCCTGTTCGTTGCCATGCCGACCATGGCGACGGCCGAAGCGTTGTATGAGCGTACGGCAACCCTGTACCGCGCGTTGTATGAGGAAGCAGCGAACGCCTCGCTGATCCTCAGCCACGGGCGGCGCGGCCTTAACCGGGATTTCATCGCCAGCATTGTCGACCCGGATCAACGTGCGCGCGACGACACCTATGGTCAAACCTCCGAGACCACCGCGCGCGCCGATTGCGCCCGTTGGCTCGCCGACGACCGCCGTCGCGCCTTCCTCGCCGATGTCGGGGTCGGCACGATCGATCAGGCCTTGCTCGGCGTGCTGCCGTCGAAATTCCAGTCCCTGCGCCTGCACGGCCTAGCCGGTCGGGTTCTGATCCTCGACGAGGTGCATGCCTACGACGCCTATGTTCAAGAGGAGTTGTTCGCGCTGCTGAGGTTTCACGCGGCCCTTGGCGGCAACGCGATCCTGCTGTCGGCGACCCTGCCGACGCCCATGCGTCGACGGTTGCTGACCGCCTTCGCCGACGGGTTGGGGATAGCCGTGCCCGAGGCCGAACCGAGCGCGGGTTATCCATTGATGACGCATTTTTCGGCCGCCGGCAGCGTTGAGCATCGTGTCGACGCCGTGTCCCGGTTGCGGCGCACGGTCCGAACCCACCGGCACGATGATGTGGAGGCGGCCTGCACGTCGATACTGGCGCATGCCCGGGCCGGGCGGGCGGTGTGCTGGATCCGCAACTCGGTCGACGACGCGATCGAAGCGCACCAACGGCTCGCGGCCGAGCTGGATCATCCGCCGCTGCTGTTTCACGCCCGATTTACCGCCGGGGATCGTTTGGCGATCGAGGCCGAGCTCCGCGAGACATTCGGTCCCGGCGGCACCGAGGCCGATCGTGCTGGCCGGGTGGTCATCGCCACCCAAGTCGCCGAGCAATCGTTGGACGTGGATTTCGACGCCATGGTCAGCGACGCAGCGCCCATCGACCTGTTGCTCCAGCGCGCCGGCCGTCTGCGCCGCCACCACCGTCCCGCCCGCCCGCTCGACCTCGACGACCAGGGGCCGGTCCTGGAAGTTCTCGGCCCCGAGCCGGTCGACGACGCCGACCGCGATTGGCTGACCCGTCTGTTGCCCCGCGCGGCGGCGGTCTACCGCGACCATGGCCGGATCTGGTTGACCCTGCGGCTGTTGGCCCAGGGGCAGTTGACCCAGGGGCATGGGTTCCGCGCGCCCGAGGATTTGCGCCACCTGATCGACGCCGTGTACGCCGACGACGCGGCCGAAGCGGTGCCGCTGGGCCTGCACGACCGCATGCTCCGCGCCGAAGGGGATAGCCGGGCCGAGGGCGGGATCGGCCGGGCCAACGTGCTCGACCTTTCCAAGGGCTATGTACCCGGCGGCGGTCGGTGGGAGGACGATGCGATGATCCCCACCCGCCTGGGCGAGCCGCAAAGCCTGCTCCGTCTCGCGGTGCGCGACGGCGGGCGTCTCGTGCCCTGGGCCGCGCGGGCGGATGCCGCCGAGCCGGAGAGCGAGCGCTGGCGTGCCTGGCGGATGAGCGAGGTGCAAGTCCGTCAATCCCTGATCACCGCCGAGGTGGCGTCCGTCGACGCCGTGGCGGCCCAAACTCTGGCGGCCCAAGCCCGGTCGGACTGGGCCGCCCGCGACGACGCGGTGCTGCTGATCGTGCTCGACCCGGAGGGTGGCGCCTCGGCCGGCGCGGAGGGCGCCGGGCGCGCCGAGGACACGCGCGTTTGGCGCGGACGGGCACTCGACGGCAAGCGCCGTGAGGTGGTCGTGACCTACACACCGGCTTCCGGTTTGTGGGTCGAGCGGTTAGACTGAAAGGGCCGGTTTTGGCCGGTGGCTTTTGCGACATGGTGAAGAGTGAATAAAATCATGGCCTTCTGGCCAGAGTGTTCCCCGCACACGCGGGGATGATCCGCGGCCAGGCGAGCGCTACACTGCGGCTACTCCGTGTTCCCCGCACACGCGGGGATGATCCGAGCTGGTGGACGCCCGCTGTCATTAGGCGTTGGTG
>JABMNR010000163.1 GCA_013203465.1 Alphaproteobacteria bacterium | reverse complement strand
TCCATCTTAGCCCGCTCAAAATACCCTTATCACGTTGAATTTATATAGTAACCCTGGTTGGTCACCGCCAAATGGATTGCTCATCGGGGAGATGCGGGATGAAATGTTTAAACGGTATTTCCCATAATATACATTATGCGCTTTTAATTTTAGGCCGTGCCTTGAGAACAGGAGAATAACCCTCCTTCCGAGCAACGCGCCAATCGCCCGGTCCGGTCCGGCATGCCGCCCATCTTCAGCTCGCCAGCGATTTCAGCAGATTGCTACGAACCTTCTCCAGCTTCGTGACCATGTGGCGGATGCGCTCGTCACTTTGCTCGAACCCCGTGGACAGAAGGTTGAGGCACTCAAGGATGTCGCCATTGGTCTCACGGATCAGCGGGTCGGCGATGCGGCTCTCGATCCAGATCACGGCCGCGAGGCGTTCACCGTTCTTGACGTCGTTGACCCGGTGAACCGACGTCGTCGAATAGAGCACCGCGCCGCCGGCCGGCATCTTGAACGCCGGCGAGTATGGCAGGTCGCTGTCGATCACCAACTCACCGCCGTCATAGCTCTCCCGGTCGTTGAGGAAGATCGTCATCGACATATCCGACCGTATCTCGTTGGGCGTTCGGGCGGACAGGTAGGCGTTGTCCATGTGATCGCCGTACCCGCCGCCTGCAGGAGTTCGCGATATCAGACACGGCGAGACCTTCACGGGTTCGGCGAAGTACTGAAACAGCAGCGCCTCGGGCCGCCGAACGTCAGCCAGTGCCTGATGAATCTCGGATGAGATTTCGTGCCGGAGTGCCGACGCCGGATCGAGTTCGAGGTTGTGCTTCTTGAACGCGTTGCGGCCGGCCGTCCCACGTCCGTCAACCCACGGCACATCGGCCGCCGAGAGGCGACCCCGGAGCCGGGCCACGACATCGTCCGGCAGCAGCCGGGGAATTGGGTAGACGAACGACATGGCGGCTCCTTCGAGCGCGTGATCGTGACAGGCTAGCCTTCTCGAACGCCCTTGGATACCCGGACGCGACCGCAATCCCCTTCCCCGCGCCACCCGCTGCCGGTATGGTCTGACGGCCATGAGTTCTTTGACTAAACCCACGGAATCCGAGCTGGAAGCTCATTCGATGATCGACCGATTGCTCGCGGTGATGGCGGCTCTTCGCGATCCCGAGACCGGGTGCCCGTGGGACATCGAACAGACCTTCGAGACGATCGCTCCCTATACGATCGAGGAAGCCTACGAGGTCGCCGAGGCGATCACCAACAACGACATGGTCGGGCTCAAGGACGAGCTGGGCGATCTGCTGTTGCAGGTCGTCTACCATGCCCGCATGGCCGAGGAGGCCGGGGCGTTTGATTTCAACGCGGTGGCCGAGGCGATCGGCGACAAGATGATCCGCCGCCATCCGCATGTGTTCGCCGGAGCCAGCATCGCCGATGCCGAGGCGCAGACCGCCGCCTGGGAACGGCAGAAAGCCGAGGAACGATCGGGACAGGCCAAGGCCGCGGGGCGCCGTCCTTCCGCCCTCGACGGGGTGTCCGCCGCCTACCCGGCCCTGATGCGCGCCGTGAAACTGCAGAAACGCGCGGTGCGCACTGGGTTCGACTGGCCGACCACGGATGGTGTGGTCGACAAGATCGCCGAGGAGCTGGAGGAGTTGCGGGTCGAAGTGACCGCCAATGGCGGCATCGACCCCGACCGGGTTGAGGACGAGATGGGCGATCTGCTGTTCACCGTGGTGAATCTGGCCCGCCATCTGAAGGTCGATCCCGAGACGGCGCTGCGCCGATGCAACGCCAAGTTCGAGAGACGCTTCCGCGCGATGGAGGATGGTCTCGTCTCCGAGGGTGTGGACATTGCCGATGCCACGCTGGACGCGATGGAGGCCCACTGGAGCCGCGTAAAGCTTGCGGAAAAGATCAACAAACAACCATAATCATCTGAATAATAGGAAAAATAGGGAGATTAACCTATGAGCAAGACGGTCTTCATCACGGGCGCTACCTCGGGCTTTGGGTTGGCGACCGCCAAGCGGTTCGACGCCGAGGGCTGGCAAACCGTCATCTCCGGCCGGCGCACCGAGCGGCTGGACCGGCTCAAGGAGGAACTGTCCAACCCGTGCCACGCGATCACCCTCGACGTTACCGACAAGGCCGCCGTGAACGCCGCCGTGGCCGCCCTGCCCGCCGCCTTTGCACCGATCGACGTGCTGGTGAACAACGCCGGTCTGGCGCTTGGCCTGGGAGGCGCCGACGAGGCGGACATCGAGGATTGGGAGCAGATGGTCGAGACCAACATCATGGGCCTGCTCTACACCACCCGCGCGGTGCTGCCGCAGATGGTGGCGAATGGTTACGGCCATGTGGTCAACCTTGGCTCCATGGCCGGTTACTGGCCCTACCCCGGCGCCAATGTCTATGGCGCCACCAAAGCCTTCGTGCGCCAGTTCTCGTTTAATCTGCGGGCCGACCTGGTGGCCAAGAACATCCACGTGACCGACATCGAGCCGGGTCTGGCCGAGAGCGAGTTCTCCGAGGTGCGGTTCAAGGGCGACAAGGAGAAGGCGGCCGGCGTCTACAAGGACGTCGATCCCCTTACTCCCACGGATATCGCCGACGCGGTGTTCTGGTCGGCGACCCGGCCGAAGAACGTCAACATCAACCGCATCGAGATGATGGCGGGCGCCCAGGCGTTCTCGCCGCTTAACGTGGTGCGCGGGATGACGTAACATGACGTAATATGTGGTGTTCCACGGACGTGACAGTCAACGGAGGCGGCCATGGCGGCGGCTCGGGTGTTTATCGATGGCGAGGCAGGTACCACGGGTCTTCAGATCCGTGAGCGTCTGCTGGCGCGCGATGACATCGAGCTGATTTCGCTGGATGACGCCCAGCGCAAGGACGCCGCCGCCCGGCGTGACGCCCTGCACGCCGCCGAGGTGGCGATCCTGTGCCTGCCGGACGACGCGGCACGGCAGGCGGCGGCTTTGGCCGAGGGAGCCTCGGTCAAGCTGATCGACGCGTCCACCGCCCATCGCACCGCCGACGGCTGGGTGTTCGGTTTCCCCGAATTCCGGCCGGGTCAGCGCGAGGCGGTAATCGCCGCCGATCGGGTATCGAACCCCGGATGCTACTCGACCGGCGCCATCGCCATCCTGGCGCCCTTGGTGACGGCTGGGCTGGTCCCGGCGGACTATCCGGTGACGATCAACGCGGTCTCCGGCTACACCGGCGGCGGCAAGGCGCTGATCGCCCGGTACGAGGCCGAGGGAGCCGACGGCTATAAACCCGATGCCTACTATCACTATGCGCTGGGCCTCACGCACAAGCACGTGCCGGAGATCACCCGGTGGGCGACCCTCGCCCATGCGCCGATCTTCGAGCCCTCGGTCGCCCGCTACGCCCAGGGCATGCTGGTCAGTGTGCCGCTCGCCCTGTGGGCGCTGCCCAAGGCACCCACACCCGCCGCCATCCACGCCGTGCTGGCCGAACGCTACGCCGACGCCCGGTTCGTGCGGGTGGCGCCGTTGGGCGAGGCCGAAGGAGTGAGGGAACTGGACCCGCAGGCGCTGAACGGCACCAATACCCTGGAGCTGTTGGTGTTCGCCCACGCCGAGACCGGCCGCGCCGTGGTCACCGCCCGGCTCGATAACCTCGGCAAAGGGGCGTCCGGCGCGGCGGTGCAAAACCTGAACCTGATGCTTGGGCTGGCCGAGGATGCCGGGTTGGAAGCGGCGCGGGCGGCGGCCTAAAATTCGCCGTCACACCGGCACGTCGCCCACCACCTCATCACGCAACGCGTGCCAGCCGGCGTCGTCGACCGCGGCGATGATGCCGCCGGTGAGTTCCCGCGCCTTGTAGGGCCGGCCGTCGATGCGCCCGGATACCCCGCCGGCCTCGGCGTGGATCAGCAGCCCCGGCGCGTGGTCCCAGGGCATGTTCTTCCAATAGACCGCGTAGTGCCAACGGCCGATGGCGAGTTGGATATAGTCATAACCGGCGCAACCCCGGCGGTAGTGCCGGTTGCCCAGCAGCGTGTTGGCGCGCTCCCGCATCGGCAGACGCACCACCTCGGGGAAAAATCGGAAATTAAAGGAGCCCTCCATGGTGTCGAGCCCGGCGGGCGCGGCCACCCGCAAGCGCTGCCGCCCCGCGTTTGACAGCATCCAGGCCCCCTCGCCCTTGGCCGCGACGGCGGTGCGTCCCTCGACGGGTTGATGGATGGCGGCGGCCACGGTTTCGCCGCGATGCACCAGGGCGGCCATGACGCAGAACCGGTCGGAGCCTTCGGCGAAGTTCTTGGTGCCGTCGACCGGATCGACGATCCAGACCGGCGCGTCGCCGTCCAGCCGCTTCAGCAGCGCCGGGTCCTTCTCGACCGATTCCTCACCGATCAGGATCGAGCCCGACAGCAGGCCGGGCAGGCGTTGGGCCAGCGCCGCTTCGGCGGCTTCGTCGGCGACGGTCACCAGATCGTTGGGGCCGGTCTTCTCGCGGATGTCGGCCTCGGCGAGGTTACGCCAGCGCGGCAGAATCTCCGCCTCCGCCACCTCGGCAAGCACGCCCGCCACACGGTCCAGGTCGACAGTGGTCATAACGCGCTCCGGGCATGGAAAAGGGCCGCGAGGAATCCCGCGGCCCTTCCCTATCACGTTGGGTCGTTGGCTTGAAGCGGCTCAGAAATCCATGCCGCCCATTCCACCCATGCCGCCCATACCACCCATGTCCGGCATGCCGCCACCGCCGCCGGCGCCCTTCGGTTCCGGCTTCTCGGCGACCATCGCCTCGGTGGTGATCAGCAGGCCGGCGATCGAGGCGGCGTCCTGCAGGGCGGTGCGCACAACCTTGGTCGGGTCGATCACACCAGCCTTGATCAGGTCCTCGTACACGCCGGTCTGGGCGTTGAAGCCGAACGAGGTCGAGTTCTGCTCCATCAGCTTGCCGACGACGATCGAGCCGTCCGCGCCCGCGTTGATGGCGATCTGGCGGGCCGGGGTTTGCAGGGCGCGGCGGATAATGTCGATGCCCATGCGCTGGTCGTCGTTGACCGGCTTGAGCTTGTCGAGCACACGGGTCGCGTACAGCAGGGCCGTGCCACCGCCGGAAACGATACCCTCCTCAACCGCGGCACGGGTCGCGTGCATCGCGTCCTCGACCCGGTCCTTACGCTCCTTCACCTCGACCTCGGTCGCACCGCCCACACGCAAGATGGCGACGCCGCCCGCGAGCTTAGCCAACCGCTCCTGCAGCTTCTCGCGGTCGTAGTCCGAGGATGTGTCCTCGATTTGCGCGCGGATTTGGGCGCAACGAGCCTGAATGTCCTTCTTCTTGCCGGCGCCGTCGACGATCGTGGTTTCGTCCTTGGTGAGCGAGATCCGCTTGGCGGTGCCCAACATCTTGGTGTCGACCGTGTCGAGTTGGATACCGAGGTCCTCGGAGACCATGGTGCCGCCGGTCAGGATCGCGATGTCCTCCAGCATCGCCTTGCGGCGATCGCCGAAGCCCGGCGCCTTGACGGCGGAGACCTT
>JABMNR010000222.1 GCA_013203465.1 Alphaproteobacteria bacterium | reverse complement strand
CTGGAACTCAGACTTCAGGCATCTTAGAAGTGCCAGGCAACCTAACTGCTGAGCAGGCAAAGGATATGCAAAACGCCTTTGACTCTCGCCACCGAGGTTGGTCAAAAGCCCACAAGACCGCGATTGTTACTGGTGGAGCGCAATACAAGGCGACCAACGTGCCAAACGATCAGGCGCAGTTCTTAGACAGCCGCAGAATGGCAGTAGAAGACGTCGCAAGAGCTTTCAACATCCCGCCGCACCTTCTGGGACTACCAGGCACTAACACCTACGCTTCGGTCGAGCAGAACAACATCGCCTTTGTTACTCACACACTAAGGCCTATTGCTCAGAAGCTAGAAGGCGCACTCTCAAGCTTGCTATCGCAAGAGACTGGTCTAGAGGCTGCGTTTGTAAAGATAAGCCTAGATGGGCTGCTACGTGCCGACATGAATTCTCGCACTCAGTCATACAGCACTTTGTTGCAAGCTGGCGTTTATTCAATCAACGACGTAAGGGCGCTTGAAGACCTACGCCCGATTGAAGACCCTTCTGCCGAGACTGTCAGAGTGCCGCTTGCCAATGTCAACCTTGCCGCCGCCGACCTAAGCGTTATGAACCAAAAGGTAGAGATGGCACAACAGCTAATACAGATTGGCTTTGAACCAGAAGACGTAATGGCAAAGCTTGGCTTGCCAGCAATTACACATTCGGGCAAAGATTCAGTCCAGCTACAAGCAGACGCAATAACTCAAAGCTAATTAGGGAGCGGAAAGAAACCGATGGCACTTATCAACGGCAGCAACGGAATACCAGTTACAACTAACAAGCCTGTTGCGCAACCCGCAACACCTACCCCAAAGCCTGTAAAAGAAGTTATTCAGGAGCCAACTCCCAAGGTTCAAACAAGCGAGCAGCAGCCAAGAGTAACCAAGGTGGTAAACTCGAAGAAGAAGAAAAACTAGGAGACGCATAGTGTCGAAAATGGAACAACGTGTCAACGTAGCTGGCTTTGAAATAAGAGAAGAGAGCGACGGTATGCACTTTACCGGTTACGCCGCTCTGTTTGACAGCCCTTCTGAGCCACTACCTTTCACCGAGAGAATTGCTAAAGGCGCTTTCAAGCGCTCCTTGCGTCAGCGTAACGACATCAAGTTCCTATGGAACCACGACTCTGGCGAAATCCTTGGCTCTACAAGAGCAGGCACTCTAAACCTAAGTGAAGATGGCCGAGGGCTAAAAGTAGAAGGTGTGTTGCCCAACACTTCCCGTGGTCGCGATGTTGCAGAGCTTTTACGCCGCGGTGACGTAGATGCAATGTCTTTCGGATTCAGTGTCCCGCAAGGCGGAGATACTTGGTCTAACGATGGCTCTGAGCGCACACTAAAGTCGGTCAGGCTTCACGAAGTTTCAGTAGTAGCATGGCCCGCTTACACGGCAACCGCCGGAACCGTTTCGGTACGCAAGTTTGAAGAGACTGCTAAGCGAGCAGATGTAAACGCAGAGGCCTTGGCAGATGCACTAGGCAAGATTGAAGACGGTCTAAACATCACAAGTGAAGAGCAAGAAATGCTAAGCAGGGTTATAGACACCTTGGCACCAGAAGCCGTTGCTGAAGCGGTGGACGAAGTAGAAGTAGAATTAGAAGCAGAGCAAGTACCTACCGGTAACCTGGAATTGCTTGAACTCAAGAAAAAGAAGTTACAGCTATTGGATAGGAAATAACATGGCAACCAAAGATCAAATCAAAAAGGCAATCCTTGAGGTTGCTGGAAACCCTGAGTCCGGCTCTGTATTTCTTTTGGCGGACAAGTGGGCTGATGCAATAGTTGGCCTAGACGCTCTCGAGAGTGACGGCAAGGTCGTAGAGACTGCCAAATTCGACAGGCCAGCAAAAGAAACCCGCATAACAAAGGCTGAAGAAACCAGGTAACTTTACGCGGTCTTCAGGCGGGTTCCCCCAGAGATTTACCCTTCTCTCTGGGGGTTTCCTTTACCCTGTGGAAACTTCTTGTAAAATTGAAGAATCGTATGCGTGTCAGCACCTGCGTTAGTCAGTTGAGCGTCAGCGCCACTGCAAATCTATCAAAAATAACTAAGGAGACTAAATGTCTGAGTTTATCAAATCTCAGCAAGAACTCCGCAACAACCTCATTACACAGGTTAGAGAAGTCCTAGACTTTGCTGACTCTGAGGCACGCGGACTTGACGCTGAAGAACTATCAAAGATCAATGCAATCGAAGCCGACATCGCAAAGGCTGACGCGACAATCACCGCTGCAACCCGCAACGATGCTCGCGCACTAGAAGCATCTGTAGCAGCTAAGGGATTTATTCCTGCCGTTGCCGAAGAGCGTTCCGCATCTGACATCTTCCGTGCAATGGCATCGGGCGAGCAGCGTGGACACACCTTTGAGAAGCGTGCCGCTCTAGTTCCATCTACAAACACCGTTCCTAAGTCGTTCTACGACCAGGTATTCAGTGTTGCACGTTCAGTAGGCCCAATGCTTGACGTTCCTGGAATCATCCAGACGACTTCAGGCGAAGACCTCACAATCCCAACTTTGTCAGCTTACTCAGCTATGACCCTAAAGGGTGCCGGAGTAGCACTAGACGACGTAGAGCCTACATATGCAAGCATCACGCTTGGAGCTTACAAGTACGGCGGGATCATTCAGGCAGCTTCAGAGCTAGTAACCGACGCAGGCTTCGACCTAGGCTCACACCTAGCCGAGCAAGCTGGTAACGGCATAGGCTATGCAGTCAACGCTGCTCTAACCACTGGAACTGGATCATCACAGCCAAACGGTATTGTTACCGCTTCTGCTGCTGGTGTTACTGGAGCCACCGGTGTCACCGGCGCTTTCACCGCTGACAACCTAATTGACCTAATCTACTCGGTTGATGCAGCTACCCGTCGCAAGGCTTCATTCGGTCTGATGATGAACACTTCATCAATCGGTGCCGCTCG
>JABMNR010000162.1 GCA_013203465.1 Alphaproteobacteria bacterium | reverse complement strand
GTGGCTTTCACCCCCTAAACTTGACGCCACCATCAAAGCGTTGATGTGGCGTGGGAATTTCCAGTTTGGGGAGTTTCTGACGACCCCACCGACCCAATCTGATTGCAGCGCAGCCGATCTGGTCCGCGCGCAATTCTGAAGGGGTAGTTTCGGCAGCGCGCCCAATCTGGTCACAACTGGCCAGAGCGCAGTTCCGCGCGGTGATGACGGGGCAGTTTCGGGACCGCGCCCCATCTGGTTCAAACTGGTCAGCGCGCAATTCTGCGAGATGCGCTTGGCGCAGGCGATCATGGCTGCTCGCCCTCCGGATAGACCCACACATGCGGGTTCTCGACTTCGAGCAGCGCGCCGGTCTGAGGTGATTTGTAGTGGGTGGGCAGCACAGCGATCTTGGCGGGCAAGACCTCGCCGGTCTCGGGATCGACCGCTTCTCCTTCAGTCGGAGCCGCCATGCCCTCGACGCAGAGGAATCCGAAGCGCGACCTGGACGGCCCAAGCCCATAGGGCGTGCCGTCGCGCACGAATTTCACGAAGCCCTTGGTGGCGAGGACGTTCAGCCTGTCACGTATCGTATCCTTGCCGCCAAGCCCGCCACGATTCTCGAAGGCTTCTGCGAACTGATTGATGGTGTAGAGCCGCCCTTCAAACGCCTCGTCGAGCAAGACGCCGAGAATGACGTCGTGCTTGCGCACCCGCTCTGCATCGAGCTTGTCGCCCAGCGCCTTGCGCACCAGGCGCTCGCTCGAACGGTCGATCTCCACCCAGCGTCCACCGGTCTTATCGATGACCATCGGCTCGATGCCCGGCCCATTGCGTAGCTCGAAATTCAGCATCCGCTCGGGCCGGTCTTCGTCGGGCCGGTGCATGATGATGCCGGAGCTGTAGAAACTGCGGAGCGAACCGGCGCCCGAGAGCGCCATGAACGGATCCTCGACCAGTTGCTTCTTGGTGATCTTGCGCGTGTGGTGACAGAGGATCAGGCCGGCATCGGGCGCGACCGCGTCGCGCAATGCCTCGATGCGCTCCTGCAGAAAGAAGAGCATCGCCGTGTTGTCGTTCTCGCCACCTCCGTCCGGGCCGCCATCGAATAGGTTTCGGATCGGATCGATGCAGAGAATGTTGGGCGCGCCGTGTCCGTAATGCGCACGGACGGCAGCGACGGCGAGTGCGACGCCGCCGGCGTCAAGCAACATGCGGACCTTTGGCGTGGCGACGAGATTGTCGCGCGCCGCAGCCAGGAGCGCGGGGTCGAGCCGGATGCCCTGCAGACGTTCACGCAGGTAGTGATATTGGATCTCCGCCTGCAGATAGAAGATCCTCAAGGGTCGGCTCGGCGCGAAGCCGAGAAAAGGCACGCCCGCCGCCATGTGGACGAGCAGACTGATCAGGAAATCGCTTTTGCCGACCTTGGGCGCCCCGCCGAGAACCAGCATGCCGCCCGGCGTCAGCACGCGCGGGGCAATGATGTCGTCCGGCATCGGACTGGTATCGTCGAGCAAGGCGCCGAGCGTGAAGGCCGGCAATGCCGACATGGGTGGGGCGGAGAGCCGTTCGAGCGCCGGTCCGTGACGTTCCTCGTGCAGCCGCCATAGCCGCTGCGCTTCCGAAGCGAGCCGCTCCAGCGGCCAGCTCGGGCGCAGCTGGGCGGCGTTGTACTGGCAGATCGCCTCCCACGCATCGTCGCGGCTCATGCGACCTTCATGGGCCATTCGCACATAGTGGCCGATGGCAGCGCTCGCGCCCTGGAAGCGTGTCCAGCCGTCTTCACCGCCTTCGCGGACCGCGGTGGTCAGGATCTCCCTGATCGACGGTTTCTCCGATGTCGGGCCCGGCTCGGAACCGACACCTGCCAGCGGCGGCATGGCATCGACCAGCTCGGCGAAATCGCGCAGGTGGACCTCGACCCGGGGGCTGTGGCGGCGGATCGTGACCAGCCGCTTGAAGCCGCCCTTGTGATAGACCGAGCCGGCCAACCGGATCGGCTGGTGCGCCGAGCGAAAATGGGTGTCGCCGCTGACCTTGACCGCGATGTCGCCGCGCAGCCGGCACAGGAGCGCGATGTCCTCACCCTCGGCCGGTTCGCTCAGGCGCCACCAGACATGCAGTTTATCGAGACCGTCAGGCGTGCGGCCGCCGCTCTCGACGATCAACGTCGGCTCGCCGAGATGCCGGATGAGATGATCGACCTTCGCTGTAATGTCGCCCGCGTCGAGGTCGACCAGCACCGTCTGCATCTGCTGGACGTCGGCGGCCTTGGCCTTGCCGGTCTCGGCGTCGGTGCCCGGCACGACATAGAAG
>JABMNR010000161.1 GCA_013203465.1 Alphaproteobacteria bacterium | reverse complement strand
GTCCTGCATTCTGCGCGGCGAGGGCAGCCAGGGTGAGTTTTACTCGATTGCCATCGCCAACAACGCCCAGCAGGCCGATACCGGCACCAAGATGATCCATTTGGGCAAGAACACCTCGTCGACGATCATCGCCAAAGGGATCAGCGCCGGCAAGGCCGACCAGACCTATCGCGGCTTGGTGCGGATCTCCAAGAAAGCCGAGGGCGCGCGCAACTACACCCAGTGCGACAGCCTGCTGATCGGCGATCGCTGCGGCGCGCATACGGTGCCCTACATCGAGAGCAAGAACCCGACCGCCCGGATCGAGCACGAGGCGACCACCTCGAAGATCAGCGAGGATCAGCTGTTCTACTGCCTGTCGCGGGGGTTGTCGGCCGAGGATTCGGTCTCGCTGATCGTCAACGGCTTCTGCAAGGAAGTGATGAAGGAGCTGCCGATGGAGTTCGCCGTCGAGGCGCAGAAACTCATCGGCATCAGCCTCGAAGGCAGCGTCGGCTAGCGGATCACCATGACGGTGGAACCAAGCGAGTTCATTGGTCAAAGTTTTGTGAGGATTTGAAGCATGGCGCTTCTGGAGATTGAAAACCTGCACGTCGAGGTCGGGGGCAAGCCGATCCTCAAGGGGATCGACCTCGTGATCGAGCCGGGCGAGGTGCATGCCATCATGGGGCCGAACGGCTCCGGCAAGAGCACACTTAGCTACGTGCTGTCGGGCCGTGACGGCTACGAGGTGACCGACGGCAGCATCCGCTTCGACGGCAAGGATTTGCTGGCGATGGCGGCGGACGAGCGCGCGATCGCCGGCATCTTCCTGGCGTTCCAGTATCCCGTGGAGCTGCCCGGTGTCGCCGGCATGACCTTCCTCAAGGAAGCGTTGAACGCCCGGCGCAAGGCGGCCGGCGAGGGCGAGGTCGACGCCATGACCTTCCTGAAGCTGGTGCGCGCCAAGGCCAAAACTCTGGGTATCACCGACGAGATGCTGAAGCGCGCGGTCAACGTCGGGTTCTCCGGCGGCGAGAAAAAGCGCAACGAAATCCTGCAAATGGCGGTGCTGGAACCCAAGCTCTGTGTGCTGGACGAGACCGACAGCGGGCTCGACATCGACGCCCTGAAGATTGTCTCCGAAGGGGTGAACGCGCTGCGCGATCCGGACCGGTCGATGCTGGTGATCACCCATTATCAGCGGCTGTTGGAGCATATTCAGCCGGACCGGGTGCACGTGCTGGCCCATGGCAGGATCCGGCGGTCCGGCGGCAAGGAGCTGGCGCTTGAGTTGGAGGCGAACGGCTACGCCGGTTTCGCCGAGGAAGCGGCCTGAGGACGCGGCATGACCAACACCTCACCCCTTCCGTTCTTGGCCGAGGCACCGGCGATCGACGGCGCGCCCGAGTGGCTGGCGCTGCTTCGCCGTTCGGCGGTGGCCCGCTATGGCCAGATCGGCCTGCCGGGCCCCCGGACCGAAGCGTGGAAGTTCACCAATCTGAACGCCCTGAAGGCGCTACAGCCAGTGCCGGCGACCGGGCTCGGCCACATCGAGCGGCCGGATGTGTTTGCCGGGCTCGACGCGACGGAGCTTCACATCTCGAACGGCGCGTTGTCGGTGTTCAGCGGTGACGTTCCGCCGACAGGGTTGGAGATCGTCGACCTCGGCGATCCGGACACCGTGCCGGCCTGGGTGTCCGAAACCCTCGGCACCGTGGCCGCCATCGACCGGCATCCGTTCGCCGCCTTGAACACCGCCGCTTTCATCGGCGGGGTGGCGATCCGGGTGACGCGCGGCACCATGTTGGAGAAACCGATCCTGCTGCTGGCCGATACCCAGGGTGGTGAGACCCAGGGCGGTGAGGCGGCAACCATCGCCCATCCCCGGGTGCTGGTTGTGGTGGAAGAAGGTGCTGTCGCCGATCTGGTCGAGGTGCATACCGGTGCGGGCTCCCATGTGAGCAACACCGTTGTCGAGGTCACGGTTGGTGTGGGCGCCCGTCTCGGGCACTACAAATGGCAGGCCGAGGGCGTGGATGCCTTTCACTTGGCGATGACGGCGGTGCGGGCCGAGGCCAAGGCGACCTATGACAATTTCGCGCTGTCGACCGGCGCGCGGCTGGCCCGCAACGAGATCCGCGGCGAGCTGGCCGGCGGTCATGTCGACTACCGGGTCAACGGCGCCTATATGGCGACCGGCGATCAGCATCTGGACACCACGACCTTGATCGATCACGCGGTGCCGGACTGCCACAGCCAGGAAATCTACAAGGGCGTGTTGGCCGGTCGGTCGCGCGGGGTGTTCCAGGGAAAGATCCTGGTCCGGCCGAACGCGCAGAAGACCGACGGCTATCAGATGAACCGGGCGTTGCTGCTGTCGCGCGACGCCGAAATCGACAGCAAGCCCGAGTTGGAAATCTACGCCGACGACGTGAAGTGCAGCCATGGTGCCACGGTGGGCGCGCTGGACGACGACCAACTGTTCTATCTGATGGCGCGCGGCATCGAGCGTGAGCGGGCACGGGCGCTGCTGATCGGCGCCTATCTGGACGAGGCGATCGCGACCATCGAACGCGCGCCGGTTCGCGAGGCGTTTCGCGCGGTGGTCGACGCCTGGATGCAGGCGAATGTCACCGGAGCCGATACGGGAGGTGCGCCATGAACGACATGAGCTCCAATCCGGCCGATGCCTATGACGTCGAGCGCTATCGCGCCGACTTCCCGATCCTGTCGCAGACCGTGCACGGCAAGCCGCTGGTATTCCTGGACAGCGCCGCCTCGGCCCAGAAACCGCGCCAGGTGATCGATCGGGTAAGCCGGGTGTACGAGACCGGCTACGCCAACGTGCACCGTGGCCTGCATTATATGAGCGAGGTCGCGACCGCCGACTACGAGGGCGCGCGCGAGACCATCCGCGCCTTCATCAACGCCCGCGCGACGGCCGAGGTCATCTACACCCGGGGCGCCACCGAGGCGATCAATCTGGTGGCCAGCAGTTGGGGCCGCAAGAATCTGGTCGAAGGCGACGAGATCATCATCACCTATCTGGAGCACCACTCGAACATCGTGCCGTGGCAGTTGCTGCGCGACGAGAAGGGCCTGGTGCTGCAGGCCGTGCCGGTGCAGCCGGATGGCAGCCTCGACATGGCGGCGTTCGACAAGCTGCTTACCGATCGCACCAAGATGGTCGCGGTGGCGCATGTCTCGAATGTGCTGGGCACCGTGTTGCCGGTGCGCGAGATCATCGCCAAGGCCCATGCCGTGGGCGCGCTGGTGTTGCTGGACGGCTGCCAGGCGATTCAGCATATGGCGGTCGACGTGCAAGAGCTGGATGCCGACTTCTACGCCTTCTCCGGCCATAAGCTCTATGGGCCGTCGGGTATCGGCGTGCTGTACGGCAAGGAAGCGGTGCTGGAGGCGATGCCGCCGTATCAGGGCGGCGGCGACATGATCAGCACGGTCAGCATCGAGAAGAGCGAGTGGGCCGATCTGCCGCACAAATTCGAGGCCGGCACCCCGGCGATCGCCCAGGCGATCGGGCTGGGCGCGGCGATCGATTACGTGACCGCGATCGGTGTCGAGCGGATCGGTGAGCATGAGCGCGACTTGCTGAACTACGCGACCCAGCGTCTGGCCTCGGTCGAGGGGCTGAATTTCGTCGGCACCGCGCCGGGCAAGGTGTCGGTGGTGTCTTTCACCCTGGACAGCGCCCATCCGCACGACATCGCCACCATCGTCGATCAACAGGGCGTGGCGGTGCGGGCGGGGCATCACTGCGCCCAGCCGTTGATGGAGCATTTCGACATCGGCTCGGCGGCGCGCGCCAGCTTTGGGCTGTACAACACCCGCGCCGATGTCGACGCGCTGGTGCGCAGCCTGGAGACGGTGAACGAGATTTTCGGCTAGGGGCGGACACGATGAACCATGAGCTGGGCCTGCACGATTTCATGCCGGGGGCGGTCGGTCCCGACGGTATGGCGCGTGCCGGATCGCCGTTGCCGCCGGGTGCCAAGGTTGCCGACGAGGCGGTGGTGATCGAGGCGATCAAGACCGTCTACGATCCGGAAATTCCGGTGAATTTGTATGATCTCGGCCTGATCTACGATCTGGAAATCTTCGACGACGGGACGGTGAAGATCGAGATGACCTTGACCGCCCCGGCCTGTCCGGTGGCCGGCGAGATCCCCAAGATGGTGGCCGATGCGGCGGCGGGAGCCGATGGCGTCGGCGAGGTCGAGGTGCGGCTAGTGTGGGACCCGCCTTGGACCAAGGCTCGGATGAGCGACGAAGCTCGACTGATCCTGGACATGTTCTAGAATACTCCCCACCTATGGGCTGACAGCGACAAACGGGTGAGCATGATGTTCCAAGCGACCAAGGCACCGATCAGCTTGACCGACACGGCGGCGGACCGGGTGAAGGCCCTGATGGCGCGCGCCAACGACGACGGCGTGATCGGCCTGCGCGTCGGGGTCAAGCACACCGGCTGCTCGGGGCTGAGCTACGTCATCGAGTACGCCAAGGAGCGCAAGCGGTTGGAGGACGTGGTCGAGGACAAGGGCGTGAAGATCTTCATCGATCCGACCGCCGTCATGTTCATCCTCGGCGCCACCATGGACTACAAGGAAGACAAGCTCTATTCCGGTTTCGTGTTCGAAAACCCGAACGAAACCGGCCGCTGCGGCTGCGGCGAGAGTTTCAGCGTGGCGGCGGGGTAGTCAGCTCAGGGTACGATAACGAACCACAATATGCTGGGTGGCGCGGCATTTTATTGCGGCTTAGGGAATGATTGCCGTTGTTGTTCGGCTCATTGATCGTGTATAAGAAATTGTGCATCGCAACATAACGAGTGCACGGCCCAGAACCGGGCACAAGGATCAGGGAGGAAGACACTCTGTAACCCAGGAGGTCTTCTATGCGATCCGACTTCGACACCCAAATCGAACGCCTATACGCCGACGGTGACATGCCGCCCCGTGCGGTCGAACTCACACCCGAATTGATTCAGCACAGCACCAACCGTGGGCGGGTTCTGCAATCGCGGGAAACTCAGCGGCTGTTGCGCTTGGCGTTATCGTCCTTGCGCGGCGTGGTTTCGACCATCGTGGCATCGATCGCCGACGCGGCTCGGTTCGTGCGCCGCCCGCATCCGTCGAAGGGATGACGCGCCAAGCCTTATCCAAGACGGAGATCTTCTCCGGGAAAATGCACCGCGACGGCGCGGCGTAGGCCGTCGAGCCGGTTCACGCCGTCGCGCATCGCCTTGAGGCGGGGTGATTGATCCCAGAATGTCGGCGGATCGGGGTGCCAGCCGGCCAGCATGGCGAGGTAGATGTCCGCCGCGCTCGGCTTTTCGCCGAGCAGGAAAGCCCCACCGTTGTGGCTCAACTCATCCTCGACCACGCGCCAGCGCTCGGCCAATTGCTGCTCGGCCAGCGCGCGGATCAGGTGATCGTCATCCTCGCGGACCCGATAGTCGTAGAGTTGGTAGATCCGCATATAAGTCGTGTAGATCGTGGCGGCTCCGTAGATTAGCCATTGCATGTAGCGGCCGCGATCCGCTGAACCGATCGGCGGCGCCAATCCGGCATCCGGGTTCAAATCGGCGCAATAGGCGGTGATGGCGGCCGATTCGATCAGCGTTGTGCCGTCGGGAAGCGTCAGTACCGGGACCAGGCCAAGAGGGTGACGCGCCCGATGCGCCGGGGATTTGTGTGCACCCGTCGCCATGTCGACCCACACCGCCTCATAGGGTGTGCCGGTCTCCTCCAGCACCGCCATCGGCGCCAGCGAGCTGGAGTTTCGATTCCAATAAAGGGTATGCATAAGGCGTCCCGTCGATCAGGGCGTGCGTTCGCGCCCGGCTCGACGCACTATCGCACGGAACCGTTTTTTCGACCTCGATCCGATTGGAGACACCGATGTACGCCGGGATGACTAAAGCCGACAACGCGGCGAGCAATCGCGTGGTCGATCTGCGCAGCGACACCGTTACCCAGCCGACGCCGGCGATGCGCGAGGCGATGGCCCGGGCCGAGGTCGGCGACGACGTGTTCGGCGAGGACCCGACCATTCGGGCGTTAGAGGAGAAGGTGGCCGATCTGCTGGGTAAGGAGGCCGGGCTGTATGTCACGTCCGGCACTCAGAGCAACCTGCTGGGCGTGCTGAGCCACTGCCAACGGGGTGAGGAATACCTGATCGGCGACAGCTACCATGTCTACCGGTCGGAGGCGTTGGGCACGTCGGTGCTAGGCGGGGTGGCGTCGTTCCCGCTCAAGACCGATGCCGGCGGCGGGATCGACCCCGGAGCGGTCAAGGCGGCGATCAAGCCGGACGACCCGCACTGTCCGATCACCAAGCTGTTGTGCCTGGAGAACACGGTGTCGGGCCGGGTGCAGCCGCAGGAGCGCATCGAAACCCTGACCGCCACGGCCCACGCCAACGGCCTGAGCGTGCATCTGGACGGCGCCCGGCTAATGAACGCGGCGGTCAAGCAAGGCACCGCCCCGGCGGCGCTGGTCGCGTCGGTCGATACCGTGTCGTTGTGCCTGTCCAAGGGGCTGGGCGCGCCGGTCGGCTCGGTGCTGACCGGCCCCAAGGATTTCATCGCCCGGGCCCGGCGGTTGCGCAAGATGCTGGGCGGCGGCATGCGACAGGCCGGGGTGATCGCCGCCGCCGGCCTGCATGCCCTGGATCACCACGTCGACCGGCTGGCCGAGGATCACGCCAACGCCCGCCGCCTCGCCGAGGGACTGGCGGCATTCCCGCGCTTGGCGGTCGATGTAGACGCCGTCGATACCAACATGCTGTTCATCACACCACACCCCGACGATGCCGATCCGCTGCGCGCGCATCTGGCCAAGCATGGCGTGGTGATCGCCGGACAGCGTCCGAAAATCCGCATCGTCACCCATCTCGACGTGACGGAAAGCGACGTCGACCGGGTGATCGCGGCGGTGGGGGCGTTTTACGGCGGACGTTAAGCCGGAAGCACATCGACACCGACGCGCTGAGCCGCTGTGCGAAGTGCCGCATCCTTGGTCGCCAGCGGCAGCTTGTGCCGCATCGCCAAGTCGAGATAGCTGGCGTCACAGGCGGTCAGCCCTTGGGCGCGGGCCAGAGGGACAATCGTCTCGAAAGTATCGCGTGGCGGGCGATCTTCCATCGTCGTTGGGATGTTGGTCAGAATCACCAGCCATTCAGTGAGTCGAGCATCGTCGATCCGGCCGCGTTTCCCGGCCTGAAGGAGCACGTTAGCGACTTCAACTGGCCAGATCGCCGGAACGAGCACACCGTGTTCGTAGGCTTGGCGAAATATCTCTTCGCCTGCCGGGATCACCTCGTCCTCGAAGATCCAGGACAAGGTCACCGACGCATCGAGTACGCACGCGGTCATTTCTTACCCTCATCGCGCAGGGCTTTCCAATCGAGCCCTCCCAAAGTCACGCCTTTGCGGAGGGCCTTGATCCGCTTGATGATCGCGTCGGTCTCCTCTTTCGGTCGGTGGGCGGCCGGCACCAACTTGGCAACCAGGCGACCGCGTTTGGTGATCAAAACCTCTTCGCCCCGCTCGACCGCGTCGAGCAGGCTGGAAAGATGAGTCTTGGCCTCGAAGGCGCCCACGGTTTTCATCGTAACAACCCTTACAACTAGTATAATAAACTAGTTTAGAGATTTGCTATGAACTTTCAACGCTGGTCACGCCCAGCGCGCACCCCGTATCTTGTCTGTCCAGACACCCGGAGCCTTCATGCCGCCGCGCCAGACCGACGCCACGCCGCGCCCAAACACCAAGGGTGATTTCAACACCATCCGCACGTTGCTGCCGTATCTCTGGCCCAAGGGTCAGGTCGAGATGCGCGCGCGGGTGGTGGTGGCGCTGCTGTGTTTGGCGTTGGCCAAGCTGGCGACGGTCTACGTGCCGATCCTGTACAAGCAGGCGGTCGATCTGATTGCCGGCGGTCCCGGCTTCGCGATCGAGGCGCTGGTCGGCATCGTGCTGGCCTATGGGCTGGTACGAGTGGCCCAGCAGGCGTTCGCCGAGTTGCGCGAGTTTTTCTTCGCTCGGGTCGGGCAACGGGCGATCCGGACGGTGGCGTTGGAAACCTTCCAGCATCTGCACGCTCTGTCGCTGCGGTTTCATCTCGACCGCCAGACCGGTGGGCTGTCGCGCTCGATCGAGCGCGGGGTGAAGGGCATCGAGTTCCTGTTGTCCTTCATGCTGTTCAACATCCTGCCGACCCTGCTGGAGGTCGTGCTGGTCTGCGGCATCCTCTGGTACCTGTTCGACGTGTGGTACGCGGCGGTGACGTTCGGGACCATCGGCGGCTATATCGGCTTCACCATGATCGTCACCGAATGGCGGCTGAAATACCGCCGGCAGATGAACGAGCAGGACCAGCAAGCCAACACCAAGGCGATCGACAGCCTGCTCAACTACGAGACCGTCAAGTATTTCGGCAACGAGGAGCATGAGGCCCGACGCTACGACAGCTCGCTCCGCCGTTACGAGGATGCGGCGGTCGCGTCCCGGACCTCGTTGTCGCTGTTGAACATCGGACAGGGGGCGATCATCGCCGTCGGCTTGACCGCGGTGATGACCATGGCCGGTTACGGTGTACAGCGCGGAGTGATGACCACCGGCGATTTCGTGCTGGTGAACACCTACCTCATGCAGCTCTACCTGCCGCTCAACTTTCTCGGCTTCGTCTATCGTGAGATCAAACAGTCGCTGGCCGACATGGAGGCGATGTTCCGGCTGATCGGTGAACGGCGGGAGATCGCCGACCCGGTCGACGCTAAGCCGCTGGAACCCGGCCCCGGCCGGGTAGAGTTCGAGGACGTTCGTTTCGGCTACGGTCCCGATCGGGAAATCTTGAAGGGTGTGTCGTTCACGGTTGAGCCGGGTAAGACCGTGGCGATCGTCGGGCCCAGCGGCGCCGGGAAATCGACGATCTCCCGGCTGCTGTTCCGGTTCTACGACGTGACCGGCGGCACCATCCGCATCGACGGCCATGACGTGCGCGAGCTGCGCCAGCGGGATGTGCGCGGCGCCATCGGCATCGTTCCGCAGGACACCGTGCTGTTCAACGACAACGTCTACTACAACATCGCCTATGGCAGGCCCCAGGCGCCGCCCGCCGAGGTCGAGCAGGCGGCGCGTCTGGCGCGTATTCACGATTTCATCATGAGTTTGCCGGATGGTTATCAGACCTCGGTGGGCGAGCGGGGGCTGAAACTGTCCGGCGGCGAGAAACAGCGCGTGGCGATTGCCCGCACCATACTCAAGGAGCCGCGCATCTATCTGTTCGACGAGGCGACCTCGGCGCTCGACAGCAACACCGAGAAGGCGATTCAGGGCAGCCTGCGCGAAGTGTCGAAGAACCGGACGACGCTGACCATCGCGCACCGACTGTCGACGGTGGTCGACGCCGACCAAATTCTAGTACTGGACGCCGGCCGTGTGGTCGAACGCGGTACCCATGCCGCGCTGTTGGAGGCGGATGGGGTCTATGCCGGTATGTGGCGCCGTCAGCAGGAAACCGGAGTTGAGGAGCGCGGCCCAACGGCGGAGCAATTAGCCCTATCTGCGGGTTGAGCTGGTTAACGCGGGCGTGATTCTCAATTTGTTAACATTTATCGTAAATGATCGAATTATAGGTTAACGAGGCGCGGAAGCGCCCGGCGGATTGCGGGAGGGATCAGATGAGATATACGGCGTTCGCCGCCCTTGGGGCGGCGGTGATCGCGCTCGGCTTGGCGGCGGGCGAGGCGCTCGCCTCGGGGTTCCAGATCAAGGAACAAAGCTCCAGCAAGTTGGGCAACGCCTTCGCCGGGGCGGGAGCATCGGGCGATGACGCCTCGATCCTGTACTTCAACCCGGCCGGCTTGGCCCTGTTCGACACCGACCAGATCCAGGTCGACTCGGCGTTGATCGTGCCCCACGCCGAGTTTTCGGTCACCTCGGCGACCTCGGGTGCCGGCACGACGATGACCGGCGGCGATGGCGGCGACGCGGGACAACCGGCGCTGGTGCCGAGCTTGTATGGTGTCTGGACGGTCAACGACCGGGTCAATCTGGGGTTGTCGGTGAACGCGCCTTTCGGCTTGATCACCTCCTATGACGACGATTGGGCCGGGCGGTATCACGCCATCACCTCCGAACTTCATACCATCATGATCACGCCATCGGCCTCCTATAAGGTGACCGACAAATTGTCCATCGGCGGCGGCCCCTTTGTCATGTATGCCGATGCGCGCCTGACCAATGGCATTGATTTCGGCACCATTTGCGTGGGCTCGCTGGGAGCGTCGACCTGTTCGGCAGCCGGCGTGACACCGCAAGGCGCCGACGGCAATGTCGACCTGCAAGGCGATGACTGGGGCTATGGCTTTGCCGGCGGACTCTTGTACGAGCCGATCAAGGGCAGCCGGATCGGGCTATCCTATCGCAGCCACACTCGGTTGAAGGTGGAGGGCAACGCCGATTTCTCCGTGCCGAGCAACGCCAGCTTCCTCACCGCGTCGGGCGCCTTCACGGATACCGCCGTCTCCGGCACGATCACCTTGCCCGAGATCGTCGGCCTGAGTTTGCATCACGACATCAACGATCGTTGGGCGGTCATGGCCGACGTGGTCTGGACCCGGTGGAGCCGGTTCGAGGAACTGCGTTTCGACTTCGAGAATACCGCGCAGCCCGACAGCGTGACGGCGGAGAATTGGAACGACACCTTCTTTACGTCTGTCGGCGCCACCTACAAGCCGGCGGATGGCTGGACCTTGCGCGGCGGGCTGGCTTTCGATGAAAGCCCGGTGGACGACAATTTCCGAACCGCCCGTATTCCCGACCAGAACCGCTATTGGGCCGCCTTCGGCGCCGATTATAAGATCGCCGACCGGATCACACTCACGGCGGGATACACTCATATCTGGGTGGACGACGCGTCACTAAACTCGTCGGGTAGCACGACGGGAACGCTCGTCGGCAACTACGAGGCCTCGATCGACATCATCACGCTTGGCGCCTCGATCCGGTTCTGAATCGCGTTGTATTGCGGTCTTGTGACCAGGGGGCGAGGTTGGCATCATGACATTGGCTTGGCCGAGCGGGGAGACATGATCCGATCGAACCGGCATCGCGGTTTCGACTTCCGTGACGTGCGGGCGTTGGTGCTCGACGACGAGGACTACAACCGCGTGTTGACACGGGACGTCATGCTGCGGTTTGGCTGCGCGGACGTCTCGGAGGCGGTCAATGGCGAGGAGGGCATCGCCGCCCTGCGGCAGGCGACCCGGGCGTTCGATCTCGTGGTTGTGGACTTCCGCATGCCGGTGATGGATGGGCTGCGCTTTCTTAAGGAGGTGCGCATCGGCGTGCCGGGCGTGTCACGTCATATGCCGATCGCGATGCTGACGACCTATTCCGATCGTTTCGTTGTCGCCACCGCCTTCAACCTGGACGTCGACTGTTTCCTGATAAAGCCGGTGAGTGCGGCTTCGATGCGCGCTCGTTTGGCCCGAGTGTTGTCCTCGGATCGCCCTATTCGCCCGCCGTCCGATTACGATGTGATCGACATCGATCCGCCACCGGACCCCGGCGCCGCCCGGGCCCGTGGGTTCGAGCCCGTGGCGGTGCACGATGGTGAGATTGTGCGCCCACCACATGCCGCGCCGATGCCGGAGCTTGCGCGCATGGTCGCTCTGGATCGCGTGCGTCCGGGCGCGGTCCTTGCCGGCAATCTGAAAACCGAGAATGGGCAGATTCTGCTGCGCGCGGGCGATATTCTGGACGCGGGAACACTTGCCCGCCTGAGGGACATGGCGGAGTTCGACGAAGCGGTGCGCAGCGTGGTGATCGCCTGAGGGTGGGTGTCAGATCCGACCATTGATAATGTGCTGACCAAACCCCTCGGCGGATACCGGCGGCGACCAGAAAAACCCTTGCCCGATCTCACACCCCAATACGCGTAGTTCGTGCGCTTGTTCGTGGGTCTCCACGCCCTCCGCGACGACACGCAGCGATAGGTCGCGTGCCATTGAGATGGTGTTGGCGACGATCGCGCGGCTGGCCGGATTGTCGTGTAGGCCATGTACGAAGGCTTGGTCGATCTTCAGCTCGGTGAAGGGCAGACGCCGCAGTTGCTCCAAGGTGGAATGCCCGGTGCCGTAGTCGTCGATCGACAGCCCGAAACCACGCATGCGCAACCGGGCGGCGCTCTCCAATTGATGCAAGGCGTCCTTGGCCACGGCGGTCTCGACAATCTCAAACAGGATCGAGTCCCGGCGCACGCCCGCCTCGGTGACCATGTCCGCCAGTATCGGGATTAGGTCGAGATCGTCCAGCAGCAGCGGCGACAGATTGAACGACAGCGTAACCTCAGCGCCAGAGTCGCGCCATCGTCGCGCGTGCGTCAGGGCCATGCGAAAGAGGGTGAGCGTGAACGCGCCCATCAACCCACGCTCCTCGAGTCGCGGAAGAAACGCCGATGGCGGCAGGATCGACCCATCCTCATCGCGGAGACGGGCCAGCACCTCAGCCCCTCTCACCCGACCATCGGCGAGAGAGATTTGGGGCTGGAAGAACGGCTCGAACCGTTCGGCGTCGATCAACCGATCGATCCGGGCGCCGTCGGACGGGGTGGTGCCGTCGACGATTTCCACCGGTATCAGCAGCGTGCGAAGCGCCGGTTCCAGAACCAAGCGGGTCAGTGGTTTGCGTTCGCTGGCCAGCATGGTCAATCCATAGGATCGGCCCATCGCCTCGACGCTCGCCAAAACCGCCGTGTCGTGTCCACTCAAGATCAGCAAGGGCGGAATACGGCCGGGCAGGGCGGCGATGCGGCGAATCAATTCGATGCCATCCATCTCCGGCAGATCGAGATCACAGATGACCAAATCGATGTTGTCCGCGCCCGCCCCTAGATCATTTAGCGCCTGGATGGCGGTTTCGTGCGCGATCACGCGCTCGGTGCCGATCGACCGGCACAGCACCGTCACGGCGAGCCGCTGCGTTGGCTCGTCGTCGACAATCATCACCGTGAGTTCATCAATTGGGCGTGTGCGTAGCGTAATCATCCGACCTCTTGGCGGCCCCTCTCCATGATCGGACCGACGCATACTACCTCCCGACGCCGCCAAATGGCTAAAGGTTACGAGAGCATGGTTTCCAGGCGCTGATGGACGGCTACGCTCACCGACTGCACCGTATCCCAAGAGGCATGCACGGCCGCCTCGTCGCCAGCGAGGGCAGCCGCTTCCAACCCGCGCAATGCTGTCGATAGCATCGCCGCGCCGGCGTTGGCCGCGGCCCCGGCGGCGGCGTGGGCCGCCTCGCGCAAAGCCGCCATGTCGCCATCCGCGATCGCCGCCGCCATCCGCTCGGTCTGCGTGGCATAGGATTTCCGGAAGGTGCTCAACATCAACTTGATGACGTCGTCCTCGTCGGTTCCGAGTACGGCTACGAGCATGGCCCGGTCGATCGGGTCGCTCGGGTCGGAGGCGCTATTTTCTATTGCCGTTTCGTCTCCACCGGTCTTGGTACCCGCCGGTTCGCCCAGCCAGTAGGCCAGTGAATTAGCCATCGCCCGCAGGGAAACCGGCTTGACCAGATACTCGTCCATGCCGATCCCCAAGCAGCGTTCAGCTTCACCGGCCATTGTGTTCGCGGTCAGGGCGACGATCGGAATCCGTCGGCTCGATCCGCGCTTGGCTTCCTCGTCACGGATGGTCTGGGTCAAGGTGTAGCCGTCCATGTTCGGCATATGGCAATCGGTCAACAACAGGCCGTAGTCGTTGGCGCGCCATTTCCTTAGCGCCTCGACGCCATCGGCGGCCAGCTCGACGGCATAGCCCAGCAGAGCGAGCTGTCGTTGAACCACGAGCTGGTTGGTTTCGTTGTCCTCTGCCACCAGGACCAGTGTGCCGGCGGCGCGTGCGGTCTCGACGGGCGGTAACACGACCGGCGCCAGTGTTGTCGCGTCCTGTTCCGGCACCCGTGGCTCGGGGCTGAGGCGGCCAAGGACCACGCCGATCATGCTGAGCAAGGTGTCACGCCGGACCGGCCGCGGCAGGTTGATGGTGAACAGCCGTTCGACGTCGGTCGATGACCTGCCCATCGGGCCGGCATCCATGCGTAGAGCTCGAATCTCCGGATCGCCTTCATGGGTTCGGAAATGTTCCACCAGCGCTGTCAACGGCTCGACATCCGGCGCGCGGCCGGCCAGCAGCACATCGAAGGTTTCACCCGCCTCGACTCGTGACAATCCGGTCTTGGCATCCGGCTCGATCGTCACGGACATGCCCTTCGGCTCCAGCAGGGAACGAATCATCCGCGCCACCGGCTGGTTTGGCTCGATCACCAGCGCCGTCACGCCGTCGAGATCGATGGTGTCGGCAGCGGAAGCCGCCTGTATGGCCGCGGGTTCGACCTGAATGCGGAACCAGAAGGTGGAGCCGGCTCCGACGACGCTGCTCACCCCGATGCTGCCGGCCATCAACTCCACCAGACGGGCGCAGATGGATAACCCCAACCCGGTTCCGCCGAACCGGCGGGTGGTCGAGGTTTCGGCCTGCTGGAATGGCTGAAACAGCGTACCGCGCCGATCCTCGGCAATACCGATGCCGGTGTCGGTGACGCGGAAGTCGACCCACCAGAACGAAGGGTCCGCCTTCTCCTGCGTCGCCGTGATGACAAGCTCGACCGAGCCCGCGTCGGTGAACTTCGCGGCGTTGGAAACCAGGTTCATCAGGATCTGACGCAGGCGTATCGGGTCGCCGAGAATCACCGATGGCACGGACGGTGCGATGGTCAGGGCAAGGTCCAGCCTCTTGCGGTTGGCGATAGGTGCCAGGGTGTCGAACACACCCTCGGCAACCTGCCGGAGCTGGACCGGCATGATTTCGAGCTCCATCCGCTCGGCCTCGATCTTCGAGAAGTCGAGAATATCGTCGATGATGTGCAAGAGCTGGCCGGCCGACTCGCGGATGGTCCTGGCCAGCGAGCGTTGATCCTCGTCGAGTCCGCTTTGCTCCAACACCTCGACCAGACCGATCACGGCATTCATCGGTGTCCGAATCTCGTGGCTCATGGCGGCCAGGAACGCCGATTTGGCGCGAGTCGCCTCCTCGGCCACCTCCTTGGCGTGCAAGGCGTCGCGCGCCGCTTGTTTCTGTGCGGTGACGTCGACGATCACGTTGATCCTGGCGCCATTGGGCAGGGGTGCGATGATGTATTGAACGTCGTACCGCGGCTCGGTGAAGGCCACTTCTTGCGTGACGATGCTCTCCGCGGCGAGCTGACTTTGGCGTTGAGCCAGAAACGCCTCGAACGGGACGGATTGGTAGGCGGGAAAATTGTCCCAGATGTAGCGGCTGTTGACCTCCAAGGTCGGATGGCTGGACAGGATGTCGTCGCTCAACCCAGTGAGCGTGCAATACGTATCGTTCCAGAAGTCGAGCCGTTCGTCGGCTTCGTAGACCAGTACGCCGACCGGCAGCGCGTGCACGATCGCGCGCATTTTGGCTTCGGTTGCCTTGGCCTCATCGCGAGCGATTTCGAGCGATCGGTTGCGTTCTTCAAGCTCGTGTTCCAGCCGTTTGCGCTCGGTGATGGGATAGGAGGCAACCAGCGCGCAGTGTCGGCCCTGATAGTCCATCAGGCGGCCATAGGCGAGGATCCACAACGGTTCGTCGTCCTGGCCGCGCAGCTCGATTTCGAATTCATCGACCCGGCCGTCCTCGCGCAACCGCCGCAGCAATTCAAAGCGCCGATTAAGATCACGGTAGATCCCGATGACGCTGCTCCTCTCCGAGCCGTCGGTACGCAAGCCGTAGAGCGTTCGGGCCGCGGCGTTGGTGTAGATCAGCTCATGGCCGTCGGCGGGGCTCAGTACGATTGGCACTGGGATTGAGTCGAGCAGGTCACGCTGAGCTTGCTCGGCCCGCCGACGTTCGGTGATGTCGGTCAGTGTTCGGACGGTGCCGCCGTCCGGCAGCTTCCGGCCGTACACTAGAAGCCAGCGGCCATTCCGGCGTTGGCGTTCGTATTGGTAGGGGCCGGTCGCGCTCTCGTCGGCCGACCAGGATTCCCAAGCGTCCAATACGCGGGTGAGGTGCCCGTCATCGACATCATACTCGCCTTGCTCGGTTTGCAGCGCCCTCAGTTCCTGAGCCGTGGGGCGGGTCATAAAAAACTCGGCGGGAACGTCCAGCAGATCGCAGGCCTGACGGTTGAACAGAATGGTGCGGTTGTCCGCGTCGTTGACCAGAATTCCCTGTTCCATGGACTCCAGGATGGCTTCCAGAAATCGGGTTTTGGTGGCGGATTCCTGCTCCGCGTCGCGCAGCCGGGTTTGTTCCGCCTGCAAACTTCGGGTCATGGTCTCGATGGTGTGTCGCTCCTCCGAGACGCGGGCGATCAACCCATCGACGGCGAATCGGAAGCGAATCTGATCCAGGACCGCGGTCTCCGACGTTCGGGCGAAACGCAACAACGCCAGCATCATGATGACGACAATGCTGGCGACGACCGCCATGTCCACGTCGGCGAACCAGATCAGGGTGCCGGCCAACGGCAGCATGGCGGTGAACGCGAACGCCGCGAACGATCGGAAATGCGCGGCCAAGGCGCCCAACGCACCGCCCGACATGCCGGCGATGGTGACCAGGATAATGGCCAGGGTGTAGGCGTTGTCCGGATCGAGGAACAACACCGGCAACGTGCCCCAGAACGCGCCGGTGATTGCCGAGATGAGCACGAACCGCAGGGACCACAGGTGGCCCAGCTGTTCATCCGACGCGGCTGAATCGAAGGTGCGGTAGATCAGCAGCCGGACGATCGCCAGCGCGACAATTCCAATCGACCACGGCGCCAGATGCGCCGTCTCGACCCGGCCCCAAAGCAGAAAGGAAATCCCGACGCCTACCGCCAGGTTCACCAGTGCCGCGGGCCGCGTCGGGTCGAAAAACGCGCGCATCTGTTGACCAAGCACGCGGGCGTCGCTCGCCCCCTGCATGGTGCCGATATCGGTCGCCGCCATCGTTGCTCTCCCGCCTCGGCGATTGCCAGGGTCACAGGGTTGGCGTATCCGGCGCGCGACGCAACGTTCGCGTTCGGCTAGGCTCGAACCAAGCGGAGAGATGCCCATATGGGCATGGGTGATCGTGAACGGAGAGAACGCGGATGGCCGGTAAGCGGGTGGAGGGAAACGCCCCTTCCAGAATCGAGATTCTGCGCGCGTTGGAGCGCAAGGTGCTGTGGCTCGCCATGTGGACGATCCACAACGCCAACCATCTGCGCGAGGCCCGCGATTCGCTGAAGGTCGGCGGTCATCAGGCGTCCTGCGCGTCGGTCGGCACGCTGATGACCTCGTTGTATTTCGACGTGCTGCGACCCCAGGACCGGGTCGCGGTAAAGCCGCATGCGAGCCCGATCTTCCATGCCATCCAGTACATGATGGGGCGGCAGGGCCTGGACGCGCTGCAGCGGTTCCGCGCCTTTGGCGGCGCGCAATCCTACCCGTCGCGGACCAAGGATGCCGACGAGGTGGATTTCTCCACCGGCTCGGTCGGTCTCGGCGTGGCGATGACGCTGTTCGCCTCGATGGTCCAGGACTACGTCCAACAGCACAATCTGGTGCAGGACCCGGAGGTCACGGCCCAGGGCCCGGGCCGCATGGTGGCGGTGCTGGGTGACGCCGAATTGGATGAAGGCAACATCTACGAGGCCATGCTGGAGGGTTGGAAATACGACGTCCGCAACCTGTGGTGGGTGATCGACTACAACCGCCAGAGCCTCGACGGTGTGGTGTCCGACGGCCTGTTCCAGAAAATCCGCCAGTTCTTCGGTACGGTCGGCTGGGAGGTCGTGCTGATGAAGTACGGCAAACAGCTCGAACGGGTGTTCCAGGTGCCCGGTGGCGAGGCGTTGCGGAACTGGATCGACGAATGCCCGAACGACCTCTACTCGGCGCTGACCTTCAAGGGCCAGTCCGGCGAGCCCGGCGCGTGGCGCGAGCATCTGAAGAAGGATTTGCGTGGTGTGGGCGGGATCAAAGCGATCCTCGACGACCACGACGACGCCGGGCTGCACACGTTGCTGACCAATCTCGGCGGCACCGACATGGAGACGGTGACCGAGGCGTTCCACTCGGTGACCGACGACGCGCCGCGCTGCTTCATCGCTTACACCATCAAGGGCTTCGGCACGCCGCTGGCCGGCCACAAGGATAATCACTCCGGCCTGATGACGTCGGAGCAGATGACGCGGTTCAAGGCGGAACTCGGGGTCGGGGACGGCCGGGAATGGGAGCCGTTCGCCGAGGCCGGCCTGCCGGAGCCGGTGTTGCGCGATTACGTTCAGGGGGTGGCGTTCAACGCGCCGGGCTCCCGTATCCATGACGCGCCACGGATCGAGGTGCCGGAACGCCTCAGCCTCCGCGCCCACAAGACCATGTCGACCCAGTCGGCCTTTGGCTCGATCCTACACGAGCTGTCGCGCGGTAACTCGGCGTTGGCCTCCCGCATGGTGACGACCTCGCCGGATGTGACGGTGTCGACCAATCTCGGCGCCTGGGTGAACCAGCGCGGCATCTTCTCACTCGACGTGCGCAACGATGTGTTCCGCCAGGAACAGGTCGCCTCGGCGCAGAAATGGATGCGCCATGGCGGCGGTCAGCACCTGGAACTGGGCATCGCCGAGAATAATCTGTTCATCATGCTGGCCGCGTTGGGTCTGTCCGGGCCGTTGTTCGGCACCCGGCTGTTGCCGGTCGGCACGCTGTACGACCCGTTCATCGCCCGCGGCCTCGATGCGATGAACTACGCCTGCTACCAGGACGCGCGGTTCATGCTGGTCGCCACCCCGTCCGGCATCACGCTGGCGCCCGAGGGCGGGGCGCACCAGTCGATCTCGACGCCGCTGATCGGCCTGGGACAGGCGGGTCTGGCCAGTTTCGAGCCGGCCTATGTCGACGAGCTGGCGCTGATCATGCGCTGGGGGTTCGAGCATATGCAGGCCGACGACGGCGGCTCGGTCTATCTGCGGCTGTCGACCCGGTCGCTCGACCAGCCGGAACGTACCCTGTCCCCGCGGCAGGAAGCCGATGTCCTGGCCGGCGCCTATTGGCAGATCGTGCCGGAGGTGGGGGCCGAGCTGGCCTTGGTCTACGCGGGGGCCGTGGCGCCGGAGGTGCTGGCCGCCACCGAGGCGATGGCGGACGACGTGCCGGGGCTTGGCGTGTTGGCGGTGCCGTCGCTCGACCGGCTGTATCACGATTGGCAGGGGCGGCTGCGCGGCCGCAACGGCTCGGGACCGGGGTCCAGCCATATCGAGCAATTGCTGTCCCGGTTGGCGCCGGACGCTAAATTGGTGACGGTGCAGGATGGCCACCCCTCGGCGCTGTCGTGGATCGGCTCGGCCACCGGGCGGCGGGCCTATCCGCTGGGCATCACCAGTTTCGGCCAGTCCGCCGACATCCCTGACCTGTTCGCCCATCACGGCATCGACACCGCCGCCATCGTCGACATGGTGGCGACGGCATACCTGGAGGGGATATAATAAGGATCTCGGGTTTTCGTATGGAAGCTGGGTTATGATCCGAGCGAGTCTTCTGGTCCTGGCCGCACTGACGGTTGCGCTAGTTGTCGATCAAGCCGTCGCTGGGGAGTTGGTTCGATTTCGCGCCGCGCTGCCGATGCCGAGTGTGGCGGAACGTGCAGCGGCCGAGCGGGAAGGCGAGTCGACCGCGTGGGATGAACGTCCGGCGCTGACGGGGGTTCTGAGCGTGCCGTTGGGCACCACCGGGCGGGTTCCGGCGGTTGTCCTGTTGCACGGGTGTGCGGGGATCACGGCGTGGAACCGTCAATGGACCCGACGTCTGCTGGCGTGGGGCTATGCGGTGCTCGACGTCGACAGTTTCGGTCCGCGGGGGCGAGCCGATGTGTGTGACGCCGTGTTCTCGATCGCGCCGGCTACACGGGCACTGGATGCCTTCGGCGCCAAGGAATTTCTATCCACTCACCCCAGGGTCGACGCGGACCGTGTCGCCGTATTGGGCATGTCGCACGGGGGTTGGGCCGGGCTGATCGCCGCGCGAGCGTCGACGGCGCGCCGGCTTGACGCGGCTCCGTTCCGCGCGGTGGTCACCCTCTATCCCTGGTGCGATGGGGATGATCCCGTGGCGTCTCCGACCCTGATCCTGGTCGGCGAGCACGATGACTGGACCCCGGCACCGCGCTGCGCCGAGCAGGTGGCGCGCCTCGACGACAACCCCGAGGTGATCTTGAAGGTCTACCCCGGTGCGCACCACGGATTCGACTTCGAGGGGCTCGATGTCGTTCAAGCCGGGCATGTGATCCGGCATGATACCGACGCGGCGGCGGACGCCGTCGACTCGGCCCGCCGTTTCCTCGCCGCCCATCTGGGCCACGAGTGAGCTTCAGTCGTAAAGCTCGGCCGGCGGCGGTGACGCGCGCCGTAGCGCCTCTTCTCCATTCAACTGGGCAAGCCGCCGGCCGACGGCTGCTTTCCCCTTGACGACCGAGACGATCTCTCCCGTGCGGGTATCGCTGATCCGCCAGGTATCGGCGGTCATCAGCGGTGCGGCTTTGTAGCGGTCCGGGGTATGCGCGTTGAGCGTCGTCATGGCGATCTACCTTCACATGGTGGTCGCGACCCTCGCTCATTGTACGTGGGCACGCGCCAGGGATCGTCAAGTCGGTGCCTTGGCGCGTCGGGCAATCAGCCGCCCATCGATCAACGTGATGCCGATCGCGATCGCGGCCATGCCGGCGATCTCGCGGCTGGTGATGATCTCGCCGAGGAACGCCACCCCCAGCAGCATCGCGCTCACTGGCACCAGCAGCGTGACCAGCAGCACGTTGGTGGCGCCGGCACGGGCCAGGATACGGAAGAACAGAATGTAAGCCCAGGCCGTGCTTAGAAGAGCCAGAGCCACGGTCGCGCCGATCGCCATCGCGCTGGGCATGGGAAGGGTCCACGGCGCGTCAACCAACAACGCCAGCGGCAGCACCAGCAGCGTGCTCGCGGTCAACTGGCCGGTGGCGGTCACCATCGGTGGCTGACCCCGAAACCGGCGGCCGAACACGGCGGCGCAGCCGTAGGCGATGGTGGCGCCAACCACCGCGAGTTGGGCGATCAGCGAGGCGTCGAGCCCGGCCAGCGCCGTTGGACCGATCATCACCGCGAGCCCGGCGAAACCAACCAGTACCCCGATCATCTTGGCCGGCGGCAAGGTCTCGACCCCCAAACCACGGGCGATCAACGCCGACCAGAACGGCGACATGCCGTTGATCACCGCGGCCAAACCGACGCCGATCTCGATCTGGCCGTAGAAGATAAGTCCGAACGGGATCAAATTGTTCAACGCGCCCATGCCGACGAAGTCGCGCCACTGCCTGGGATCGTTTGGCATGGTGATGCCGAGGACGCGCAACACCACCAGCAGCGCCAGCGCCGCCAACCCGACCCGGGCCAGCACCAGGGTCAGCGGCGGAAGCTCCGCCACCGCCATCTTGCCGAACAGGAACGATCCACCCCACAGCACCGACAGGGTCAGCAGCCAAATCCAGTCGAGCGAGGTCATGCGGGGGGCGGCGGTCATCGCGGGGTTCCTCTCGAGTTGATCGGATGCTGCGCCCCGCAGCGTTGCCCCGCACTCCGGTTCTTGCGGTCACGATTGAACCGCGCATATCGCGGGCCTAGTGTCGTGGAAGTCTCACCCAGGAGGTCGCGATGCGCGTCGGCGTACCCAAGGAAATCAAGAACCACGAATACCGGGTTGGCCTGGTCCCTTCCAGCGTGCGTGAGCTGGTGCTCCATGGCCACGAGGTCGTGGTCGAAACCCATGCCGGCTACGGCATCGGCCTCGACGACGAGCACTACGCGGCCGCCGGCGCCACTATTCTGCCGAGCGCCGACGCGGTGTTCGAGCAGGCCGAGATGATCGTCAAGGTCAAGGAACCGCAGGCGGCCGAGATCGCCAAGCTGCGGCGCGGTCAGATCCTGTTCACCTATCTCCACCTCGCGCC
>JABMNR010000160.1 GCA_013203465.1 Alphaproteobacteria bacterium | reverse complement strand
TCTTGATGTCGCTCGCGTACTCGACATATCTCTCCGACCCAAGCGGGCCGAAAAATTGCCCGGACATCGTCTCCGAAAACCCGATGATCGCGTTCAACGGCGTGCGCAGCTCGTAGGACACGTTGGCCAGGAACTCACTCTTCAACCGGTCGGCCATCTCCAGCGCCTCGGTCCGTTCCTGCAGGGCGCGCTGGACGGCGAGCGTGTCGGTCACGTCGCGGAAATTGACCAGCATCGCGCCATCGGGCAGCGGCACCATGCCGTAATCCAGCACCTGTCCATCGACCTGTTCCAGGCGGCCGGCACGCGGACGGCGGTTACCCAGGCGGGCGATCCAATCCGCCTTGGTCTCCGCCCAACCGGCCGTATTGCCCCCGGGGAACCGTGGACGCATCACGTCCAAGACGTCGGTGGCGTGCGGTTCGTCGGCGCCGTCAAACTCCGGCACACCCCATTGCGCGCGGAACGTCGGGTTGGACAATTTCAACCGCCCATCGCCGCCGAACACCGCGACCCCGTCGTAGAGGTTGTCCAGCGTCGCCTGCTGTACAGCGCTCAATGTGTTGTAGGAGCGTTCGAGGCTGAGCCGTGCGGTGACATCCTCGAACGTCATCAGCAGACCGCCGAAGGGGTGCGGCGTGACCATCATTCGCACCGTCGTGTCGTCCGGCAGGAACAACAGCTCCTCGTGATTGTCGGTCAGGGTGGCGAACAAACGGTTGAAATCCTGACGCCAAGCGCGAAAATCCGACTGCTCCGGCAGTCTCCGGGCTTCGCGCGCCAACTCCAGCACCTCGGTCAATGTCGGGTCCCGTTCCAGATGGTGCGGGTCGATTCCCCACAGCCGGCCATAAGCGGTGTTGGCGAACACCAGCCGACGATCCGGACCGAACACCGCGATCGCGGTGTTGATCTTTTCCAGCACCTCGGCGTGGGCGTCGACCTGGCGGGCGAGATCGGCCTGAAGCTGCTCGATCACCGTCACGTCGCGCGCCGTGCCGATGGTCCCACCCTCGGGCAAAGGTGTCTCGGTAATCTCCAACAGCCGCCGATCACCGCCGATCACCATGCTACGGCTCTCGCTCTGAGGGGCGCCGACATGACGGGCTCGCTCGGCCAGGGCGGCGGATTTCTCCAACTCCGGGAACAGCGCCTGGGCCGCCCGGTTCGCATACACCATCTGACCGTTGTCGTCGCGATGCCAGATGGCCACCGCCAGCGCTTCCAACGCCACCGCCTCGGCGTCGGCGGCGGTCTGGGCAATACGCGCCTCGGCATCGATCCGGGAAGCCTTCAGCGCCTGTTCCGCCACGGTGGTGCGCTTGACCTGACGGGCGTAGAGCACCACGAGCACCACGACAAAAAGCCCCAGCGCCACCATGGTGTAGGCGTCCGAGCCGCCGACCATCGCCGGATCGGGCATCGCGGCCGAGGTGGGATTGGACTGGCCGAGCGCGACCGCCGGCAGCGTCACGCCAAGCCACGTCAGGAGCGCGCCGATTCCGGCCCGCGCCCCGAGTCGTTCCCGTTCTGTCATCTCGTCTCGCACGCCGCCGAGACTACCCGCGGCTCCCCACGCCGACAAGCGATTGCGCGGCTTGTTTAAGGTCGTTGAACGGTCAAGGGGCGCCGATCGGGCGCCCCTCGCGTGGTCATTCCGAGACCCGCCGCTCAGTAGCGGTAGGTCTCGGCCTTGAACGGGCCGGCCGGGGTCACGCCGATATAGGCGGCCTGCTCATCGGACAGCGTGGACAGGTGGGCGTTGATCTTCTTCAGGTGCAGTTCGGCCACCCGCTCGTCCAGCGTCTTCGGCAGCACATAGACCTGTTTGTCGTAGTTGGCGTGGTTCTGCCACAGCTCGATCTGCGCCAGGGTCTGGTTGGAGAACGACGCGCTCATCACGAAGCTCGGATGGCCGGTGGCGCAGCCGAGGTTCACCAGCCGGCCTTCGGCCAGCAGAATCATGCGCTTGCCGTCGGGGAACACCACCTCGTCGACCTGCGGCTTGACGTTCTCCCATTTGAAGTTGCGCAGGGCGCCGATCTGGATCTCGGTGTCGAAGTGACCGATGTTGCAGACGATCGCCCGATCCCTCATCGCCCGCATGTGGTCGATCGTGATCACGTCCTTGTTGCCGGTCGCGGTCACGAAGATGTCGGCC
>JABMNR010000014.1 GCA_013203465.1 Alphaproteobacteria bacterium | reverse complement strand
CTGCCCGAGGCCAAGGCACGCGGCTACAAACCCGGCCGCTTCTCGTTCAACGTCAAGGGCGGGCGCTGCGAGGCGTGCCAAGGCGACGGCCTCATCAAGATCGAGATGCACTTCCTGCCCGATGTCTACGTCACCTGCGACGTCTGCAAGGGCAAGCGCTACAACCGGGAAACCCTGGACATCCGGTTCCGCGACAAGTCTATCGCCGATGTACTCGACATGACGGTCGAGGAAGGGGTCAAGTTCTTCAAGGCCGTACCGACGATCCGTGACAAGCTGGAGACGCTGGAGCGGGTCGGTCTCGGCTACATCACCGTCGGTCAGCCGGCGACCACGCTGTCCGGCGGCGAGGCGCAACGGGTGAAGCTGGCCAAGGAGCTGTCGCGTCGGGCCACCGGCCGCACCGTCTACATCCTGGACGAGCCGACCACCGGGCTGCACTTCGAAGACGTGCGTAAGCTGTTGGAAGTGCTGCAGGCTTTGGTCGAGCAAGGCAACACGGTGATCGTGATCGAGCACAACCTCGAAGTCATCAAGATCGCCGATCACATCGTCGATCTCGGTCCCGAGGGCGGTGATGGTGGCGGCCGCATCGTCGCCGAGGGTACGCCGGAAGCGGTCGCCGCGACCGAGGGCAGCCACACCGGCACCTACCTTGCCCGCTACCTGCGGCCGACCGAGACCGTGCGAAAAAGTGCCTGATCCGCCAAACCAGCGGAGTTAAATCGTGAACACCTTACCGGCGATCGGCATCGACGGGGCGACGCCCGCCCCCTGAACGTAGTCGAAATGTGTGCGGCGCGCGGCGGTCGCGGTCTCGACGCTCGACGCGCCGTGGAAATAGCGCCGAACCTTCATTTTCTTGTTCGACGCCATCAACCCCTTCATCGCGTTGATATCATTGATCGTCGGCTGCTCGATCCTGGATCCGTCAACCGCGAAGGCGAGCAATTTGACCCCGCCCAACTTGTCGGCGCGACTGAATCCGAAACTGAATTCGCCGACGAACCCGGCGACGAACGGCGCCACATAGCCGAACAGCGAGTGCAACCGGCCCTGGGGCACGTCGTCCGGCAACCCACGCACCAGCAGCAACAGACGCTGCTCGGCGATCCGGGGCAGCAATTTGCACATCTCCAGATACGCGTTTCGAAAATTACGCGCCGCCAAGGTCTCGAAATGCACCGGCACAATCAACAGAGCCCGCATTTTCCGTGACGCCGCGTCCACCAAGGCAGCGCCGGAATGCTGCAAGGTCATGCGGTCGAGCGCCGCTTCGACCGCACCGGTCGCCGATGGCTCGTTCGGATCGAACCCTAGATCGGTGCCCTCGGGCACATGCAGTTCGGCGTGATAGCAGGACACCAGCCGCTTGCGGACGTTGGCCACCGGCCAGAACCGCAGCCGCAGCACGTCCTTGGCCTTTTCCACCGGTTTGAGCTCGGCGGCCTCGGCTTGACGTTGGGCCTCCTCGACCGTGTTCTCCAGGGATTTGGGCGAATTCAGCGCCCCCTGGTCGTCGCGCGGAATCTCGATGACCACCGGCTTGACCGAGATCGCGTCCGACGGCGCGCCGGCACCGGACAGCTTGGTGTTGACGTCGCGGCCAATGGCGTGCGCGGTTTTGTTGGCTTGCTCCTTGCTGGCCTTGCCGAACAGGACGATGAAGCTCTCGTCGTTGATCAGGCAATAGACGTCATCGGTGGAGATGTGCTGCTTGATCGTGGTCTCGACCAGCAGATGTACCTTTTCCTTAACGCTGTCCCAGCGATTGCCGAACTGTTCCCGCAGCCCTTCCATGCCCAGCATCTGGATGTTGCCGGCGACCAAGGCATCGGCCGCCACTTTGTTCTGGCGCACGAAGGACAGAAGCTTCGAGGCGAAATCACCTGGATCGCGACTGTCCAGTTTCTGCCGGTCGAAGGATTGCAGGAATCCGGCCTTGCGGGTTTCGCGCGGGATTCCGTCCTTGAAGGTGTTGTTCATGGCAATTCCGGTTTCGCGGCCCGCCGCCCTAACTCTGGCTATCATAGGCCAGAAATCGCTAACATTTTAACTAAGATTGGCGCTCACGCCGTTGCCGGACGGATCGTGGGGCGCTATCTCATCACCATGACCAACACAGATGACCGTACCGGCATTACCCCCGTGCACGTGGTGGGAGGCGGTTTGGCCGGCTCGGAAGCAGCCTGGGCGCTGGCACGGGCCGGTGTCCCGGCCGTCTTGCACGAGATGCGCCCGGTACGCGGCACCGACGCCCACAAAACCGACGGGCTGGCGGAGTTGGTGTGCTCGAACTCCTTCCGCTCCGATGATCACACCGCCAACGCGGTCGGCGTGCTGCACGAGGAACTGCGGCGCTGCGGCTCGGTCGTGCTGGCCGCCGCCGACGCCCATCAGGTGCCGGCGGGCTCGGCGCTGGCGGTCGACCGAGACGGCTTCTCGCAGGCGGTTGAGGCGGCGTTGGTCGAGCATCCGCTGATCACCATCGAACGCGGCGAGGTCGCGGGATTGCCGCCTGCGGAGTGGGACAGCGTGATCATCGCCACCGGCCCCCTCACCTCGCCGGCGCTGGCCGAGGCGGTGCGGGCCCGAACCGGCACCGATAGCCTGGCGTTTTTCGACGCCATCGCCCCGATCGTGCATTTCGAGTCGATCGATATGGAGATCGCCTGGTTCCAGTCGCGCTACGACAAACCAGGACCCGGCGGGACCGGCGCCGACTACATCAACTGTCCGATGGATCAGCCGCAATACGAGGCGTTCATCCAGGCGCTGCTCGACGGCGACAAGATGGACTTCCACGAGTGGGAAACCACCACGCCGTATTTCGAGGGCTGCATGCCGATCGAGGTGATGGCGAGCCGGGGGCTGGATACCCTGCGTTACGGCCCGATGAAGCCGGTCGGCCTGACCGACCCGCGCACCGGCAAGCGACCGCACGCCGTGGTTCAGCTGCGCCATGACAACGCGCTGGGTACCCTGTTCAACATCGTCGGCTTCCAGACCAAGCTGCGGTATGGCGAGCAAACCCGGGTGTTCCGCATGATTCCGGGGTTGCAGGGTGCCGAGTTCGCGCGGTTGGGCGGGTTGCACCGCAACACCTTCATCAACTCGCCGCTGTTGTTGGACGCCGGCCTGCGGCTGAAGGTCGAGCCGCGCCTCCGCTTCGCCGGGCAGATCACCGGGGTCGAGGGCTACGTGGAGAGCGCGGCGATCGGTCTGCTCGCCGGTACCTTCGCCGCCGCCGAACGCCTGGGCCAGACGCCGAACCATCCACCACGCACCACCGCCCTGGGCGCGCTGCTGCATCACATCACCGGTGGGGCGAACGCCGAGACCTTCCAGCCGATGAACGTGAATTTCGGGCTGTTTCCGCCACCCGACGAGGCCGAGTTCATTACCGTCAACGGCAAGCGCCGCAAGCTCAAAGGGCTGGATCGCAAGAAAATCCAGGCGGTTCGGGCGTTGAACGATCTCGATATCTGGCTCGGCCGCGGCACCCCGGTGGCCGCCGAGTAGAGCTACAGGCCCAACCGGTACCCCAGCCAACGGCGCGCATGCCGCCAGATCAAACCCGGAGGGATCACCGCGAGGCGCGGGTCGAACGGCTCGCATCCCACCGCCTCGATCGTCCGAACCACATCCCCGGCCCGGTCCGCCAGCAGGCGTAGCGGGCGGGCGTTGGCGGCGCGAAACCCCGGCGTATCCCGTGCTTGATGCATCTGGATTTTCGCCCTCTCAATCACCGGCCGCACGACAGGAGAGAGTGAAACACTACCGGGTTTATCTGTTATTTTTTGGTTAGATAGATTGTTTTTCTGAAGTAGTGAATGAGGTAGCGGCGACCGTCCATGCGCGATCAAAACGGGCAACGCCCTGACAAGACCGAGCAGTGCCCACGCGGTGCCGACCAGACGCGCCGACCCTTCATCGGCGCCGAGCACCCGCGCCAAGGCGCCGTGTAAGCTCCCGCCCGCTCCCTCGGCGTAGGCGACCAAGGCGTCGAGGTCCGCGACGGGGTCTGGATCGAGATCGATCTCACGGGCATCGATTACCGCGCGCAGTGCCTCAAGATCCAGCAAACCTCGGCCGACCGCCTCGGCTAACGGGGTGACCACCTCATGTCGCCGTGGTGAACCCGCCTCGATGCCGTCCAAGCTCTCGCGCCACCATTGCAGCCGGATATGACCGATGGCCGGCTCGCTCACCACCTCGGCGGTCTTGGCGATCTCGTGGTTGGCCGCCAGAACGGCGAACCATGCCGACCGCCGGTCGGCCGGCGCGAACAACCCCGGCAGGTAGCGTTCCCGGTCGTGCCGAGCCACCAACACCCGGCAGGCCTCATCGAAATCGACCGTCGCCGGGCCACTCATGCCTCGAAAATGGCGGCACGGGCCGCATGTTCCAACGCCGGCAACTCGGTCACCCGATCACCGTAACGGGCGGCGAACTCCCGGTGCAGCCGCTCATACACCGTGACCAAACCGTCCAACGCCAAACGCTCGCGCACGCCCAGGCTTGGCAGCAGGGTGGCGATCCGCTCCCGGCCAACCCGCCGGTGCGCCTCCGCCTTGGCCAGGATCGGTGCCGCCAGCCGGTCGAGACGGGCGCGATCACCAGACGCCACCGCCGCGCCCACGGTCTGCCGGCTCAATCCGACTTCGGTCAGCACGGTCTCGGGGATGGTGACCAGTCGAGGCGTCGCGCCGGCATCCTTGGCAAGATCGCGCAGAATGTGAACCAGATAGCAGAACACCGCGAGATCGGCCGCGTACCACGCCAGCGGGTGCGGCAAGCGGCAACGGGCACCCGCCGGTGTCTCGTCAGCCGCCAGCAGATAGATAAAGATCTCCGCCGGCGCCACCGTCGCTCCCTGGGCGTAGCGATCGAACGCCTGCCAATCGGCCATCGTCGCCTCGGCCGCATCCTCCTGAAGCGCCGCCGCCAGGCCGTTCCACGGCCCCGGTCCCAGATCGCTCGGCGCCACCAGGGCGCGGAACGCGGTGGCGATCGCGACCGGCAGCGGTCCATCGTGCGCACCCTCGGCGGTCTGCCGCCGCCACGCCTCGACCTCGGCCACGATGGCGAGCCGCTGGGCGTCGCGCAGTTCGGTGGACAAGCTCAAGAAATCCTCGTCCACCCGGTCGTCGATCACCCGCATGGCGGCGTAGGTGACCGCGAACAAATCCCGCCGAAACCGCGGCAGGGCGCGGGAGGCGTGGAACAGGGTGGAGTCGTTACGCGCGGCGATCGCCTCGCACGCGGCAATGGCGTCCCGCGGGGTTGACCCCGGCACCGCCGCCTCACCCATCAGCGTAATCCCCGCGCGGGATCGTAGGGGCGAAACCACTTGGCCAGGGTCAGGCGTTGCTCGGCATAGTTCGAACCGATGCCGGCGCCATAGAGCACCTCCGGGGTGGCTTGCATCCGCTCGTATTTCAGGCGCGCCACCCGCTGGCCGTGCTCCAGCAGAAACGGCACCTCGTGGCTGCGAACCTCAAGCACGGCGGGGGTGCCGCCGGTGCCATCCTCGCGGTGGCCGAAGCCCGGATCGAAGAACCCGGCATAGTGCACCCGGAACTCGCCCGCCGTCGGATCGAACGGCACCATCTCGGCGGTCGACCCCGGCGGCACCCGTATCCCCTCACGCGAGGCCAGCAGATAGAAGTCGTCGGGGTTCAGGATCAGGCGCCCTTCACCATCGCCAAGGATCGGCTCCCAGAAATCGAGTGGGTCGTAGGCGCCGATCCGCGCCAGATCGAGCAACGGCGCGTGCTTGCGCGCCCGGTAGGCGATCGGATCGCGGCCGCGTGACTCCAGATCGACCGAGACCCAAAGCCCGTTGGCGATCACCGCCTCGGTCGAAGCACCGCCGGCGAACACCACCGGATCGACGTCGTGCGCCGCCTGAAGCTGGCTGTCGCTGGTATCGGTGGCGCCGGAACGGAACCGTATCTGGTTCAACCGGTCGCCGGCCCGCGCCACGATCGAGAAGCTGCGCGGGGCGACCTCGAGATACATCGGCCCCGTATACCCAGCTGGAATCTGCTCGAAGGTAACGCCCCGGTCGACGATCAACCGGGTAAACACATCAAGCCTGCCGGTGCTGGATTTCGGCGAGGCGGCGGCCGAGATCCCGGGCGGCAGCGCCAGACGCTCAGCCACCGGAACGATGTAGACACAACCGCGTTCGAGCACCGCCGGAACGCTCAGGTCCATCTCGTACATTTCCTGGGCGCGGCCGAGTTCCTCCAGCTTCCGCTCCACCGTGCGGTCCGGCCCCGGCAGGAAGCTGGACACCACCCGATAGGCCTTGGAGCCGAGCCGGAGATCAAGGCTCGCGGGTTGCAGTTGCGCATCTTGAATGGGTGGGTCGGAGGCAATCCAGCCCTCGACGATCCCCGCTTTCAGAGTCTGGATCGGCAAAATACCAGGCGTTTCGGTGATCATGCTTCCCCTCACCCGACCGGCAGCAGCGCCGCCGCCACCCGGCGCGCCTCGGCCAGCAGCAGGTTGAAGGTGCGGCACGCCGCCCCGGTGTTCATCATCTCGACCACCGGTCCCTGGTCGCGAATGCTCTGGCGCAGGGCCGGCGGCAGGAATACCTGCCGGGCACCGGTGCCGATCAGCAGAATGTAAAAGCCCGGCTCGGCCCGCAGAATCGGGTTCAACGTCTCCGGATCGAGGGTGGTGAGGTCGAGATCGGTCGCGACGGCCCACGGCACCGTGGTTTGCGGCATGACCAGGACCGGGCCGTCGATCACGGTCTCGGCGATGCGGAACCGTCCATCGCCATAACCGTGGATCATCTGGACCCCGACGGGGACCAGCGGCGTTACGTCCATGCGGTCAGCTCCCGGGTTCCACCCGCTCGTATTCCGGCACCAGCGACTCGTCCACGTCGTTGCCGTCACCCCGGCGCAGCCCGGTATACAGCAACAGTGGCACGGCGATGAAGATCGACGAATAGGTACCGATCACGATGCCCCAGATCATGGCGAGCGCGAAATCCGCCAGCACCGGACCGCCGAACACATAGATCGCGACCAGCGCCAGCAAGGTGGTAACCGACGTCATGGTGGTCCGTGACAAGGTTTCGTTGATCGACAGCTCGAACAGTTCGGCCAGCGGCATTTTCTTGTACCGGCGCAGGTTCTCGCGCACCCGGTCGTAGACCACCACGGTGTCGTTGATCGAGTATCCGGCGATGGTCAGCACCGCCGCGACGGTTGCCAGGTTGAATTCGTGCTGGATCAGCGCGAACAGGCCCAGCGTCGAAATGATGTCGTGGCTCAACGCCACGATCGCGCCGACGCCGAACTGCCATTCGAAGCGGAACCAGACGTAGATCAGGATCGACAGCAGTGCGAGGCCGACCGCCAGTATGCCGGCCTCGATCAGCTCCTGGCCCACGGTCGGGCCGACGAACTCGGTGCGGCGGTACTCGACCCCGTCGCCGAGCGCCTGCTTGACCACCTCGATCGCCTTAACTTGTTCGGCCTCCGCGCCCTCCTGGCGCTGCACGCGGATCAACACCTCCTGGTCGTCGCCGAACCGCTGCAGACTGATCTCACCCAGCGACAGCGCGCTCAGAGTGGTGCGCAATTCGGCGACGTTCGCCGGCTCCACGGTGCGCACCTCGATCAGAATACCGCCGCGAAAATCGATGCCGAAGTTCAGCCCGATGCCCAGCACCGCCGCCAACGAGCCCAGTATCAACGCCGCCGAGAGCACGAAAGCCATTTTGCGCACGCGGACGAACGGGATCGTCGTCCCACGGGGAATGAAGCGGATGCCCTTGATCATGATGCGTTCCCTCTCCTCAAATCGGCAAGGTGGAGGGCCGCGTACGGCGCGCCCATATGGCAACGAACATGCGGGTCACCATGACGGCGGTGAACATCGAGGTCAGGATGCCGATCCCCAGCGTGACGGCGAACCCCTTCACCGGCCCGGCGCCAAGGGCGAACAGAAAAATCGCGGCGAAAAGAGTGGTCAGGTTGGAGTCGATGATCGTGGTCAGCGCCCGTTTATAGCCGGCGTCGATCGCGTTGATCGTCGAGCGGCCCAGATCGCTTTCCTCGCGCACCCGCTCGAAAACCAGCACGTTGGCGTCCACCGCCATGCCGATCGTCAGCACGATTCCGGCGATGCCCGGCAGCGTCAGGGTCGCCTGCAGCGCCGACAACGCGCCCAGGATCAATGTGATGTTGAAGAACAGGGCAATGTTGGCGAACAGCCCGAACAAACCATAGGCGACGATCATGAAGCCGAGCACCAGGACCAACCCAACCACGGCGGCGATTTTGCCGGCCTTGATCGAATCCGCCCCGAGCCCCGGGCCGACGGATCGCTCTTCCAACACCGTCAGCGGCGCCGGCAAGGCGCCGGCACGCAACAGCAGCGACAGATCCTGGACTTCCTTCACCGAGAACTGCCCTGTGATGATACCACTGCCGCCGAGGATCGCGCTCTGAATCACCGGGGCGGAGATCACCTTGCCATCGAGCAGGATCGCGAACGGACGGCCCACATTTTGGCTGGTGACATCGCCGAACCGGCGTCCACCGATCGAATCGAACCGGAACGACACCACGGGACGGCCCTCGTCGAACGTCGGCTGCGCATCGATCAGGTTCTCGCCACTGACCATCACCCGGCGCTTGACCACATAAGCCGGCTGGTTGGAGGCGGGCGAGCCCGGCACCAGCATGGAGCCCGGCGGCACCCGTCCCTGCTGCGCCTGGGTGACCGACGCGGCGGTATCGACCAGATGAAAGG